>NZ_JAJEQL010000006.1:0-104487 GCF_020687345.1 Faecalibacterium butyricigenerans | reverse complement strand
ACCGCCTTTACCGACTACCGCATCGAGCAGCAGGAGGACGAGATCGTCCCGCTGCTCTCCGATGAGGAGTGGGAGGATGCGGCAGATACCTACATTGAGATGTGCGATGAGGCGCTGGACTACTACGCCGACCATGGCGAACCCATCGACATAGACAATGACGTCGAGCTGGGAGACCTGCTCGTTGCCATGCTCTTTCCCCTCGGCATCTCGGCCATTATTTGCTTTGTCCTGTACAGCCAGATGAAGACGGCCAAGCGGAAGACCCGGGCCGATGAGTATATGCCCGGCTTCGCCCTGCGGGTCAAGCGCGACCGCTACACCCACACCACCCGGGAGCGGGTCTATGACCCGCCCAAGAAGGAGTCAAGCTCCTCCGGCGGCTCGTCCACCGACTCCGATGGCTTCGGCGGCTCGTCGGGAGGGTCGTTCTGAAATAACCTCTCAGTCTCGCATTCGCTCGACAGCTCCCCTACCGAGGGGAGCCTCTGGCGAAGAGATGAAGCTTTCCGCCATGCCAAGGCCTCCCCTCGATAGGGGAGGTGGCACGCCGTCAGGCGTGACGGAGAGGTTTAACAAAAAAGCACCATGCTGCGTCATGCGGCATGGTGCTTTTTCGATCTCGGATTTACAGCATCTTGGAAAGGAATGCCTTCAGGCGGGGATGCTTGGGGTTGGTGAACAGCTCCTGCGGCGGCTCATCCTCCTGAATGCGGCCCTCGTCGATGAAGATGACGCGGTTGGAGACTTCGCGGGCGAAGCCCATCTCGTGGGTGACCACCAGCATGGTGATGCCGGTATGGGCCAGCTCTTTCATCAGCTCGAGAACCTCACCGACCATCTCGGGGTCGAGGGCGCTGGTCGGCTCATCGAAGAGGATGACGTCCGGGTCCATCGCCAGCGCACGGGCGATGGCGATGCGCTGCTGCTGGCCGCCGGACAGGCTCTTGGGGTAGGCGTTGGCCTTGTCGGCCAGACCCACGCGAGCCAGAAGCTCGTCGGCGCGGGCAGAGATGGCCTCTTTGTCCTTGAGCTTGAGCAGGCTGGGGGCCAGCTCGAGGTTCTTCTTGACGGTCAGGTGGGGGAAGAGGTTGAAGTGCTGGAACACCATGCCCATCTTCTGGCGGACGGCGTCGATGTGGTCATCGTCCACCTCCACGCCCTCAAACTTGATGCTGCCGCCGGTGGGGATCTCCAGCCGGTTCAGGCAGCGCAGGAAGGTGGACTTGCCGCAGCCCGAGGGGCCGATGAGGCAGACCACGTCGCCGCGGTAGATGTCGATGTCGATGCCCTTCAGCACGTCGAGGGTGGGGGTGGGCTGCTTTGCGCCCTTCCGCTTTTCGCCGCCGTAGGTCTTGGTCAGACCGCGGACTTCAAGGATCTTATCGGTCACTTTGTGCCAGCCTCCTCTCAAACTTTGCGAGCAGCCATGTGAACAGCATCACCAGCACCAGATAGATGAGGGCGACGCCGCACAGGGGGAACATGGCCTCGTAGGTGCGGTTCATGATGCCCTGTGCCGCATACAGCAGCTCTTTGCCGCCGATGACGGTGATGAGGGACGTATCCTTCAGCAGCATGATGAACTCGTTGCCGAGGGCGGGAAGCACGGCGCGGATGGCCTGCGGGATGATGATGACCACCATCGTGGTTATGTAGTTGAGGCCGAGGCTGCGGCCGGCCTCCATCTGGCCGGGGTCAACGGCCATCAGGCCGCCGCGGATGATCTCGGAGACATAGGCGCCCGAGTTGATGCCCAGCGCCAACGCGCCGACCATCGTGAAGTTGCGGCTGTTGGCAAAGATGACCATGCTCATGATGAGCAGCTGCACCATCATAGGCGTGCCGCGGATGATGGTGGTGTACACCTGACACACCGCGTTGAAGAAGCCCAGCACCGGATTCATGCGGCCGGTGCGCTGCTGGTCGTGGGCCACACGCACCAGCGCCACCACGCTGCCCAGCGCGACGCCCATCGCCAGCGCGATGGCTGTGACCAGCAGGGTGGTGCCCACGCCGTTGATGTACTGGAGCCAGCGGTCCTTCAGGATGAATGCCTGATAAAACTTAAAGAAAATGTTCTGCCCGAAGCTGAGCGGCGTCCCGCTGTTGAGAAGCTCTTTCAGCAGCTCGTATTGTGCGGCCATTCGCATCCTCGCCTTTCTTTTTGTAAAAATTTTGTAACCGGTGGATTTCAAAAAAGGGGAGGAGCCTTTTCAGGCCGCCTCCCCCTGACGCGGAAAGAAACGCGCTGATTATTCAGCGGTGATGTACTTGTCCACGATGGACTGCAGGGTGCCGTCTGCCTTCAGCTCTTCCAGAGCAGCGTTGACAGCGTCTTCCAGAGCGGTGTTGCCCTTGGCCATGCCGATGGCGTAGTCCTCCTCGGCGTAGCTGGTGTCCAGAAGGACCAGACCGGGGTTGGCAGCGACGAACTCCTTGGCGGGGGCATTGTCGATGACGACAGCGTCCACCTGACCGTTGTTCAGAGCCTGCACAGCGGTCAGACCATCGTCGTAAGCCACGACTGCATTGTCGCCGAAGTCATCGGAGCAGTAGATGTAGCCAGTGGTGCCGCGCTGGGTGCCGATCATCTTGCCGGCCAGATCGTCGGGAGAAGCGATGTCAGAACCCTCGGGCACGATGATGGACTGGATGCCGGTAGCGTAGCTGTCGGAGAAATCCATGACGTTCTTGCGCTCGTCGGTGACGGTGACGCCAGCCATGGCGATGTCGGCCTTGCCCTGCTGGACGCTCAGAAGAGCAGCGTCAAAGTCCATGTCGTCGATCTGCAGCTCGAGGCCCAGCTTGTCGGCGATGGCCTGAGCGGTATCGATATCAATGCCCTCAAATGCGCCTGCATCGGTGGTCATCTCGTACGGAGGGAAGGCGGCGTTGGTGGCCATGGTCAGCTTGCCAGCCTCAACGGTGGTCAGCTCAGCAGCGGCAGCGCTGGTGGAAGCAGCCTCGGAAGAAGCAGCCACAGAGCTTGCAGCGGAAGAAGCGGTGGAGGCAGAGCCGCCGCAGGCGGTCAGAGCCAGAGCAGCAATGGTCAGGCCGGAAGCAGCGAGAAAGCTGCGGCGAGAGATCTTTTTCATATTCAAACACTCCTCTTTATGTGCATATCATTTGCAGTTCTCTGCTGCGATGCGATTCATCGAAAAATCAGAGAGCGTGTTTAGTATAGGTTGTACAATTTGAAAAGTCAAGTGTTGTGCAAAAATTCCATCAAATTGAAACCGAATTGCAAACAATTATGCAGAATATTGAGGATGAAGTATGAATATATGCAAAACCTCTCCGTCACGGCTTCGCCGTGCCCCTGCCCGGGTTGCGGCTCCCAGCGTCTGCTTCGCTGCCGCTTGCATCCTGCTGGCCGCTGCCCCAACAGCGATTCCCTGTTTCCGCCACTGGCGGCGGTCGTCGCCGTTGCCTACCGAGGAGAGGCCTTGGCATTCCGTAAAGCTTCATCTCTTCGCCAGAGGCTCCCCTACAAGGGGAGCTGTCTGCGAAGCAGACTGAGAGGTTGTACGAAGGAGCGCCTGCCCTACGCCGTCAGGCGTGACGGAGCGGTTAAATCTCTCGCGCCAGCTCCTCCCTGCTCCGCTTGGGCACACAGTAGTTGCGGTCCTCGTCCAGATAATATTTGATGCCCGTCTCTTCGGTCATGGGCACGACCTTGGCGGTGTGGGCGGGGTAGCCAAGCGCCACCATGAAGGCCAGCTTGTCCGGCTCGGCGATGCCCAACAGCTCGCTCAGGGCAGGCTTGTTGATGGCACCCATGATGCAGCTGCCCACGCCCTTGTCCCACGCGGCAAGGGTGATGTTGGCCAGCGCGATGCCGGTGTCGGTGTTGAGGTCGCCGGGGATGGCGCTGTCCTGCACGACGGCCAGATACATCACCGGCTGCTTGTCGGCTTTGGGCGTGCCCTGCTCCGGCGGCAGATAACCGGCCCACTTGACCAGCGGGTGGACTTTCACCACCATCTCAGGGCTTTGCACCACCACCAGCTTCACGGCCTGACGGTTCGCGCCGCAGGACGAAAGGCGCAAAGCCTCGACCATATCCTCCACCACATCCTGCGGCACCGGCTTCTGGGCGAAGCGGCGGTAGGTGCGGCGGGCGGCAAGCGTTTCCATAATAGACATCAGCGGACACTCCTTTACTATATAAGTACAGCCTGATTATAGCATAGGCGCAGGCGCAGTGCAAGGAATTTGGATGCGGCAGAAAACACGGACAAGACACGTCTGCGAGATGAAGAAATGAGAGAAAAATCCATAAATCTGAGATAAAAAATGATGATATAATGTTAATGAACGCTAACATACTGGAAAAATATTGACAAAAAGCAGGAGATGACCTATCATTAGTTATAGCAAACTAACCTCCTTTTGCGGAGACGCGCAAAGGAAAACAAGAAGAAACAAAACAGTTTATGAGGTGCAAGAAAATGACTAATATGACTCGTCGTAATTTCCTGAAGAGCGCTGGTGTGATGGCTCTGGCCGTGGCAGCAGCGGGTGTTCTCTCTGGCTGCGATAGCAGCAAAAATCCTGTGATGGCAGATGTTGAAGTCCAGTACTGGTATGAAAGCGCTCTTTTTGGTCAGAAGCAGGTTGACGACGGCTCGTATACAGAAACCGTCAGTGTCGTAAAGGGCGGCAATGTCAAGAAGGAGCAGATCGAGGAGACTCTGAAAAAGATTCGTACAAATCAAGGCTTTAAGCTGAAGAACGAGGGGCTGACAGAGTTTGACGTTGACTGGACGGCAGAAAAGCCAGTTGCGAAAATTGAGATGGTCCTTGCATAATTGAAACTGCGCGATAAAACGCATTTTTGAACAAAGAAACACCCGTAGCACGTTTCCATATCATGGGGAAACAGCACTGTGGGTGCTTTTTGTTGTTACAGCTTATTTGCTCTTCCACCCATGCCCCTTTGGCATGGGCAGGCCCAGAACCAGCGCGATGCCCACGGCCAGCGCGACGGCGACCTTGAAGGTAGAGATGCCGTTGGCCAGTGAGAGGGCGTTTTCGCCTTGGATGAAGTAGTAGGCCGTGTAGTAGATGCCTGCGCCGGGCACGAGGGGGAAGATGCCGGTGAGCAGAAAGACCGTTACCGGCGTTTTGAGCAGGATGGCGAAGAGCCGGGACACCAGCGTCAGCGGGATGACCGCGATGAGGGAAGCCGCCGCGGCATCGGCTCCGTATAAGACCGCCAGCTCATAGACGAACCAGCCCGCTGCGCCCACCAGTGCGCAGCAGGGGAGGGTGCGCCGGGGGCAGGCGAAGAGGATGGCGAAGCTCAGCGTCCCCGCCCCGGCCAGAAAGAACTGAGCCACCAGCTGGCCGATCTGGGCATTTGTCAGCGTCATCATACCACCGTCACCCCCGTCAGGATCGAAGTAAGGCTCAGCACGAGACCGGTGCCGATGGCGATGCTGGCTGCGATCAGCAGGGCGTCGATCATCCGGATGGTCCCCGAGAGGTAGTCGCCCTGCACGAAGTCCCGGATGCCCATGGTGAAGGCGATGCCGGGGGTCAGGATCATCAGGGTGCCGATGATGGCATGGCTGGACTCGATGCCCAGCAGGGAGCACCCGACGATGCAGACCAGCGTGATAAGGGCCGCCGCCGAGATCTTGCGGAAGCCGCTGGATAACCCCTTTTTCTCGCAGAGCAGCAGATAGCCGCTGACGAGGAAGCCGGCCACAGCCGCTGCCAGCGCCGAGCGCACCGTGCCGCCGAAGATGAGGGCGAAGCAGGCTGCGCCGCTCATCCCGGCCAGAAGCTGGGTCCGGCCCTTGGGAAAGGGGATGCGCCGGGCCTCGGCCAGACGGCACTCAGCCTCGTCCAGCGTGACGCCCCCGGCGGCGATCTGACGGGAAAGGGCGTTCACCGCCACCACCCGGCCCAAGTGGGTCGTCCGCACCGGTACGTTCCGCACCTCGGCGATCTCCGCCGTGCCTGCGCTGGCGAAGATGCCGTTGGTCAGCACATAGACGTGAAACTCCCGCAGATGGAAGCTGCGGGCCATGATCTCCATCGTCTGCTCCACCCGAAAGACCTCCGCTCCGTTTTCCAGCAGCGTCTCGCCTGCCGCCATGATGAAATCCATGATGCGGCGGCGCTGCTCGTCGGTGGGGTATAACTCTCTGCTGTCCATTCCGGCCCTCCTTGTCCTGCCTGTCAGAGGCGGACCTGTTCTCTCCTGCTATACTTTATCACAATTCCCGGAGCTTGCAAAGGCGTCTTTTCACATTTTCGCACAACTTCCGTCCTTGCCGTCGGGGGCGCAGTGTGTTACACTGATACTGACTATGAAAATGTCGAAAACGACAGGAGGAAAATGACTGTGAAGCAGAGTCTGAGTTTCGCGCGCCGTCTGGCGGCGCTGGTGCTGGCAGCGGTGATGCTGTGTGTGGCTGTCCCGGCGGTGTTTGCCGAGGATGCCGCGCCCGGGGCCACCACCATCGGCGGCGCAAACACCACCCTCGTCCCGGGGGAAGAAGAAAATTGTCTGAGCTGGCTCTTCGGCTCCAAAGATAAGATCACCATGCCCTATCTGAACATCAAGGGCAAGGGCCTGCGCAGGAACGTGACCCTCGACCTCGTGGACTGCCTCGTGGGCATCACCTACACCGAGCTTGGCTCCATCGGCAGCTATGTCAGCGCCAGCGCGGCGCAGGAGGCGTGGAAAGCGCAGGCCGTGGCCATCCACTCCTACCTCGAGTACCACAAGCAGTACGGCTCTTCGGCCAACGCCCTCATCTATACCCCGGTGGAGGACATCCCCGCCTCGGCCCGCTCGGCCATTCGTAAGGCGGTGGAGTCGGTGAAGGATGAGGTGCTGACCTACAACGGCAGCGTCATCGATGCCGTCTGGTCGGCCAGCGCGGGCTATAACACCCAGACCGGCGTTTACGGCACCTGTTCCAGCCTCGATGCGTGGGGTTCGGATGTGCCTTACCTCAAGAGCGTCGAAAGCCCCTACGAGCGCCAGTATCATGAAAAGCTCCGCCGCGTCATCGGCAAGGACTACGACTACATCGAGTACAAGGACAGCCGCACCGGTGAGCCTTACCAGAGCGCCGATACCACCCACAAAGACCTCGGCGGCTTCGTCCAGTACAACACGCTGGTGTCCAACGGCCGCAGCTACCGCTACATCAACCAGTTCGTGTCCTCCCGCTACTGCTTCGATTTCAGCGCAGATGCTGCGGGCGTGCCCTGCATGAACTACTATGGCTTCGGCCACGGCGTGGGCATGAGCCAGTGCGGCGCGGTGGGCTATGCTGCCGAGGAGGGGATGGGCTACCGCGACATCCTCAAGCACTACTACTCCGGCGTTTCCATCCGGACGGTGGGCAGCGGCAGCTCTTCCGGCGGCGGACTGTTCAGCTGGCTGCGCCGCCTGCTCGGGATGTAAAAAACGAAAGGAATTGCGCAAAATACTTCTCAAATGAGGCGCGATTTGGTATACTGTACACGTTTGTACTCAAGAAACGGCTCTTTTGCGCTTCACGTCCCGAAATCGCTGGGACGATACGATAAATGATATTAGGTGGAGAGAACGGAATGCAGTTGGAGAAGGAAAAGAAAGAAAAGCAGGAGCGGGAGCGCTGCCGTGCACTGGCGCAGCGCATCGCGGAGGAGGCGGCTGCCGCCTCGGCGGCCCTGCTGGGAGAGCAGAGCCTTCTGCTGACCAAGGCGCTGCGCCGGGCAGGCGTAGCGGCAGAGGCGTGGGCGGAAGGCTCGGAGGCAGAGCTTCTGGTCGTGGTGGACCCGGCCTATGAGACGCTGCCGGAGAAGCTGCCCGCCCGGGTGCTGCTGGTGAGCAGTGAGAGCACCGTCATGGCGGGCTGGGCCGAGCAGCTGGCGCAGAGGGGATATTTCCGCGACTTCGGCTGGCGCAGCAAGGGCCGCGCCCAGCAGTCCGCCCTCTTCTGTGTCTCCCAGCCCACCGGGTATAAGATGGTGCGGGGCTATGAGCTGGAAATGGACATCCTGCGCGACCGGATGGTGCGCGCCGAGCGCACCTGCGGCGAGGAAGCCGAGCTGATCGCCCGGCTGCGCAGCGACCTTTCCCTCAGCCGCAGCCACGAGCAGCAGCTGGAAAAGACGCTGGCCGAAGTGACCGGCTCGACCTTCTGGAAGATGACATGGCCCATGCGCTACGCCGTCAGCAAGAGCCGCCAGCTCTGGCACACCCTGCCCCTCTTCGTCCTGCTGCGGGAGCTGCGCCGGGGCGGGATCGAGGGCGTGCGGGAGCAGGCCCGTGCCCGCCGCGAGTATGCCGCCCTCTTCCCGGGCAGGGTCATGCGCGCGGACCGCTTCGCCTCGGCGGAGCTGCTGGTGCATCAGGCGGAAGATCAGCCCGCAGGCCCCAAGATCAGCATCGTGGTGCCCCTGTACAACACCCCGCTGGACTTCCTCGAGGAGCTGCTGGACTCGGTCGTGAACCAGACCTACCGGAACTGGGAGCTTTGCTGTGTAGACGCCGGCACCGCCCCGGGCGTGGGGGAGATGGTCCGGCAGCGTGCCGCCGCAGACCCCCGCATCCGCTACCAGAAGCTGGAAAAGAACGAGCTGATCCCCGGCAACACCAATCAGGGCATCGAGATGGCCACCGGCGACTTCATCGCTCTGCTGGACCACGACGACATCCTCCACCCCTGCGCCCTCTGGTATGCCGCCAAGGCCATCGCCGAGCAGGGGGCCGACTTCGTCTATACCGACGAGGCGACCTTCGAGGGCAAGGTGGAGAATGTGGTGCTCTACCACTTCAAGCCCGATTTCATGCTGGACAACCTCCGCTCCAACAACTATATCTGCCACCTGACCCTCTTCAGCCGTCGGCTGATGGACGCCGCAGGCGGCCCCGAGCGGATGGAGTACAACGGCAGTCAGGACTACGAGCTGTTCCTCCGCCTGACGGAAAAGGCGAGGAAGATCGTCCACATCCCCCATGCCCTCTATTACTGGCGCTCCAGCCCCGGCAGCACGGCCAGCGACATCTCCGCCAAGACCTACTGCATCGACGCGGGCATCGCGGCCCTCAAGGCCCATTATGCCCGCTGCGGCGTGGCCGTGGACGATGTCTCCCTCATCCCGGGTACGCCGGGCTATTACAAGACCGACTACACCATCGCCCATCCGGGCCGGGTGAGCATCCTCATCCCTACCTGCGATCATATCCACGATCTGGAGACCTGCGTGGAGTCCATTTATGCCCGCACGACCTATCCGGATCTTGAGATCATCCTCATCGAAAACAACAGCAAGGCCCCCGAGACCTTCCGGGCCTACGAGCGGATGCAGAAAGAACACCCCGACACCCTCAAGGTCGTCACGTGGGAGGGCAAGGGCTTCAATTACAGCGCCCTGAACAACTTCGGCGAGAAGTTCGCCACCGGCGAATATCTGCTGCTCCTCAACAACGACACTGAGGTCATCACGGCCGCATGGCTGGAAGAGATGGTCATGTACGCCCAGCAGAAGCGGGTGGGCTGCGTGGGCGCAAAACTGCTCTACCCGGACGATACCATCCAGCACGCCGGCGTCGGCTTCGGCATCGGCGGCGTGGCGGGCCATCTGCACAAGTATTATCCCGCCAGCTCCGACGGCTATATGGGACGGCTGAACTATGTACAGGACGTCTACGCCGACACTGCCGCCTGTCTGCTCATCCGCAAGGAGATCTACGACGAGGTGGGCGGTCTGGATGAGAGCTATGCCGTGGCCTTCAACGATGTGGACTTCTGCGTCCGCGTTCGTCAGGCAGGCTACACCAACGTCTTCACCCCCTTCGCCCAGCTCTACCACTACGAGAGCAAGAGCCGCGGCGTGGAGGACAACCCCGAAAAGCAGAAGCGCTTTCAGGGCGAGGTGCTGCGTTTTCAGGCCCGCTGGGGCGACCTGCTGGCTGCAGGCGACCCCTGCACCAACCCCAACTTCGACATCCAGCGCGAGGATTTCAGCCTGAAGATCCTGCCGCTGGAATAAACAAAAGAGGAACAACCTCTCAGTCTCACTTCGCTCGCCAAGGCCGGGTTGCGGCTCCCAGCATCCGCGGCGCTTCGCTCGCGTCTTGCTGGCCGCTGCCCCAACAATGACTCCCTGTTTCCGCCACTGGCGGCGGTCGTCATTGTTGCCCCATCGAGGGGGAGCCTTTGGCATGGCGGAAAGGTCTGAGCCATAAAACAAGGAGCATAAAACTTGGAACTCTCTGCTTGCATCGTTGTTTATAACGGCTGCGACGAAGCCCTCCGGGCGGCGCAGACGGTGCTGCAATATACCCGCCGCCACCCGCTGACCCTCTATCTGGTGGACAACGCTAGCCCCGACGGCAGCGGTGCACGGCTGGAAGCCGCCGTCCGGAGCGGCGCTCTGAGCACCCTGCCGGGCCAGCGGGTGGAGGTGCGCTGCCGGAAGGAGAACGGCGGCTTCGGCACCGGCCACAACACCATCCTGCCCGAGCTGACGAGCGATTATCACTTCATCCTGAACCCCGACATCCAGCTCACCGCCGACACCCTCAGCGATCTGGCCGACTGGATGGCCGCCCACCCGGATGCTGTGATGGCCCGGCCGGGGCTGTGCTTCCCGGACGGTCGCACCCAGCATCTGCCCCTGCGGCGCTGCGCCCTCCGGCCGATGGTCTACCGCCAGCTGCCGTTCCTGAAATTCTGGGAGAAATATAACCGCGCCTATCTCATGGAAGGGGAAGACCTGTCAGCCCCTGTGGAGATCGAGTTCTGCACCGGCAGCTTCTCAGCGGTGCGGACGGCAGAGTTCAAGGCCGTGGGCGGCTTTGATGAGCATTACTTCATGTATGTGGAGGATGCGGACCTGACCCAGAAGATGCGCACCAAGGGAAAGGCTTATCTCGTGCCCCAGTACACCGCCATCCATGCGTGGCACCGTGCGGCCCACCGCAGCCTCAGGCCCTTTCTGTGGCAGACCGGGAGCCTGCTGCGGTATTTCTGTAAATGGGGGTTCAAGTTCTGAGTCCCTGCCGCTGCGAAACAAGAGAGCGCCCGCCACAAAATTTTTGAGGCGGGCGCTCTTTCCTTGCTTTTTTTTCGATTTGATAGTAGAATAAGGTGTAATACTATCGCAAGCCTGCACGGTGAGCAGAGTGTATTGCGCAACATTGTTTACAGCGGACGCAGCTCCGCTTTGAATCCATACAGGGCAGGGCGGACACGCCGCCGTGCCTTGTACAAGCTGCACAACTTTTTTATTTCATAATATAAGGAGTGCACAAAATGAAAGGTATCATTCTGGCCGGCGGTGCCGGCACCCGGCTTTATCCGCTTACGATGGTCACCAGCAAGCAGCTGTTGCCCGTCTACGACAAGCCGATGATCTACTATCCTCTGTCCACCCTCATGCTGGCGGGCATTCAGGACATCCTCATCATCTCTACCCCCACCGACACGCCCCGCTTCGAGGCGCTGCTGGGCGATGGCAGCCAGTACGGCATCCATCTGCAATATAAGGTCCAGCCGTCTCCGGACGGTCTGGCGCAGGCCTTTATCCTCGGCGAGGAGTTCATCGGCGACGACTGCTGCGCCATGATCCTCGGTGACAACATCTTCTACGGCAACGGTTTCTCCAAAATCCTGAAGACCGCCGTGGCTAACGCGGAGAACAAGGGCCGCTGCACCGTCTTCGGCTACTATGTGCCGGACCCCGAGCGCTTCGGCATCGTGGAGTTCGACGGAAACGGCAAGGTGCTCAGCGTCGAAGAAAAGCCCCAGCACCCCAAGAGCAACTACGCCATCACCGGCCTGTACTTCTACAACAAGGAAGTCGTCCGGATGGCAAAGCAGGTCAAGCCCTCCGCCCGCGGCGAGCTGGAGATCACGACCCTGAACGATATGTACCTCAAGCAGGATGAGCTGGACGTCCAGCTGCTGGGCCGTGGCTTTGCATGGCTGGACACCGGTACGATGGACAGCCTCGTGGAGGCAGCGGACTTTGTGCGGATGATCGAGAAGCGTCAGGGCATCAAGATCAGCGCCCCCGAGGAGATCGCATTCAAGTACGGCTGGATCGACCGCGACACCCTGCTGGAAAGCGCCGAGCGCTACGGCAAGAGTCCCTACGGCCAGCACCTCAAGAATGTGGCTGACGGCAAACTGAAGTATTAAGAGAGGCGGTATCCGCATGAAAATCATTGTTACCGGCTGCAAGGGCCAGCTTGGCACCGAGATCATCAAGCAGCTCCGGGAGGGCCGCAGTGAGCTTGGCCCTCTCCCCGAGAAGCTGATGAACGCCACGGTCATTCCGGTGGACCTGCCGGAGCTGGACATCACCAACTATAAGATGGTGGACGACTTCATCCGCCGCCAGCGCCCGGATGTCATCATCAACTGCGCCGCCTTCACCAACGTGGACGGCTGCGAGGTGAACCATGACGCCGCCTTCAAGGCCAACGCCATCGGCCCCCGCAATCTGGCACAGGCGGCCACCAAGACCGGCGCACGGCTGGTGCACGTCTCCACCGACTATGTCTTCTCCGGCCGTGAGAACGGCGGCATCCCGCAGGATGAGGCCACCATCCCCGGCCCCATCAGCGCCTACGGCTCCACCAAGCTCATGGGTGAGAAGTACGTCGAGCAGTTCTGCCACCGCCACTTCATCGTCCGCACCGCATGGCTCTACAGCTACTACGGCAAGAACTTCGTCAAGACCATCGTGAACGCGGGCCGAAAGTTCGGCAAGCTGGAGGTCGTCAACGACCAGTGCGGCAACCCCACCAACGCCGTCGATCTGGCCCACGAGATCTTACAGCTCTGCGTCACCCACGAGTACGGCCTGTACCACTGCACCGGCGAGGGCATCTGCTCCTGGTATGATTTCGCGTCTGAGATCATCCGTCTGTCCGGCGTGGACGCCACCGTGGCCCCCTGCACCAGCGAGGAGTACAAGTCGAAGCACCCGGACAGCGCCGACCGCCCCAAGTGGAGCGCTCTGGACAACCGGATGCTCCGCTGCACCGTCGGCAACGACGTCCGCGACTGGAAGGACGCGCTGGCCTGCTTCTTTGAGCACTGGGACGGCGACAACGGAATGAAATAATAGCCCTCTCAGGCCGCTTCGCGTCCAGCTCTCCCAGAGGGAGAGCCACTGGCGTGCCGGGCAGGCAAAGCTGGACGCCGGAGGTCTGATTGGGCAGAAGCTGCCGGGCCTTGCGACAGAGGCCAACTGCTGTAAATCCAGACAGCGGAGCACTGAGGCTTCCGATAGAAAAAACTTTGTTCAGTCAGAAAGGGCTTTGCCGACACGCCAGTGGCTCCCCCTTTGGGGGAGCTGTCACCGAAGGTGACTGAGAGGGCAAGGCCGCTGAAAAAGAAGAGAACACTGAGGAATATATCATTATGAAAAAATATCTTATCACCGGCTGTGCCGGTTTTATCGGTTCCAATTTCGTGCATTATATGCTCAAGAAGTACCCTGAAATTTTGCTGGTCAACCTCGACAAGCTGACCTATGCCGGCAATCTTGAGAACCTGAAGGACGTTGAGGGCGACCCCCGCCACGTCTTTGTGCAGGGCGACATCTGCGACAAGGAGCTGGTCGAGAGCCTGTTCGCAAAGTACGATTTCGACTATGTCATCAACTTCGCCGCCGAGAGCCATGTTGACCGCTCCATCAAGAACCCCGAGATCTTCGTCCAGAGCAACGTGATGGGCACCGTCAACCTGCTGCAGCGTGCCAAGGAGGCTTGGTACGACGCCGACGCTAAGACTTGGAAAGAGGGCAAGAAGTATCTGCAGGTGTCCACCGATGAGGTCTACGGCGCTCTGGGTGCCGAGGGCTTCTTCATGGAGACCACCCCGCTCTGCCCCCACAGCCCCTACTCCTCCTCCAAGGCCAGCGCCGATATGTTCGTTATGGCATTCCACGACACCTATGGTATGCCCATCAACATCACCCGCTGCTCCAACAACTACGGCCCCTACCAGTTCCCCGAGAAGCTCATCCCGCTGATGATCAACAACGTCAAGCACCACAAGCAGCTGCCCGTCTACGGCGACGGTATGCAGATCCGCGACTGGCTGTACGTTGAGGACCACTGCAAGGCCATCGACATGGTCTGCAACGGCGGCAAGGTCGGCGAGGTCTACAACGTCGGCGGCCACAACGAGCGCCCCAACATCTTCATCGTCAAGACCATCATCGAGCAGCTCCACGACCGCCTCAAGGACGACGGCATCAGCGAAGACCTCATCAAGCACGTCGCCGACCGTCTGGGCCACGACCGCCGCTACGGCATCGACCCCACCAAGATCAAGAACGATCTGGGCTGGTACCCCGAGACTCCCTTCGAGAAGGGCATCGTCCTGACCATCGACTGGTACCTCGACCACGAGGAGTGGATGGAGCACATCACCAGCGGCAACTACCAGAAATACTACGAGGAAATGTACAAGAATAAATAATCTCTTGTAAAACTCCAAAAGCAAATGAAACGCCCCTGTCCGGGAGATTTTCCGGACAGGGGCGTTTTTGTGTATCAGATAAAAGTGTCAGAGCAGGTCGGCGGCGAGGAGCAGAAGCGCTGCGGCGGCTACACCGTCCGAGCCATCCTTGTATTCGCCGATGGGAGTAGAACTCCAACCAGTCCCGCGGTAGATGGTGCCATCCTTATATTCACCAACCTCGCGGGAATGCAGGCCGAGACCGGTGTAGATCGTGCCGTTCTTATACTTGCCGATAGCGTCCGAGTGCAGGCCGCAGCCACAATAAATCGTGCCGTCCTTGTACTCGCCGACTTCGCTCGAACTCCAGCCTGTGCCACGGTAGACCGTGCCATTTTTCGTCTCGCCGACACAGTCGGAACTCCAACCAGTTCCGCGATAAATCGTTGCCATAAGATAACCTCCTCAAATTTTATTTAATTCATCTAAGAGAATCTTAGCATAAAAATTTCGTTCGTCTTGAATTGTAGCGGAGCTTTTCATTTCACCACTACGATATTCGTTCCGAAGCCCCGTGTCCAGGAACAGCCTATATGAAAAAGGAATGTCTTCATAATCATCTTCAGAAGGCACATATCTTTTTGGAACACCAAAACCATCGTAAATAAAATCGGAAGTTTTAGTTCCGTAACGCTTTTTATAACTTTCAAAGAGTGAGAAGGCGGAGTCGGTTCTGAAAAGGCTATGGGAAATCGCATTAAGGTTGGCGCGCTGTATTTCATCTTCTTTAATGTCAGCATTGTTCATACAACGAAGATATTCATCTTGGGTCATATTTCTGTGACGAGAAGGGTCGAAATGAAATTTATAAATTTTCTTGACATAAAAATCTTCATAGTAATGATTTAGCAAAACACGAAGATCGGGATTGTGAATATTTGCGGTGATTGTAAAACTAAGAACTGAAACGATATTCTTTACCTCGTTATCATCAAACTGGACGAGCCTTTTCAAAAGAGCGGGGGAAGTAAAGCTTTGGGACATTTGTAGAACGAGATTACGCAAGTCTCTAACCTGAGTGAGGTTGTTTTGGAATTGTTCGGAGTTGAGAATCGCGCGTCTTTTTGAGCCGAAAAGGTCTAACATAGAAAATCCTCCTCAAAATCTCGGATAAATTCTGTTGCCATCTGAATTATAGCAGAAATAAACTGACACAACAAGTGAAACAGAATATAAAAAGTGCCAAAATTTGCAGTATTGTCCGATACAATATGACAAAAGGATGGTGACAGAGTTGTACGAAGAGATGTTTTCCCGGCGGCTGGCACAGCTGAGAATGCAAAAAGGCGTTTCGGCTCGGGATATGAGCTTGTCGCTGGGGCAGAACCATGGATATATCAACAGTATTGAAAACGGAAAAACATTTCCGACTATGACGAACTTCTTCTATATCTGCGAATACCTCCACATTACGCCGCAGGAATTTTTCGAGGACGGCAACGCTGACCCGGAGACGATACGGGGGCTGGTGGAGAACCTGAAAAAGCTGGATGGGGAGCAGGTGGATGCCCTGTCGAAAATCGTGAATGGGCTGGTACGGTGATGGATGCAAAAAGGCCGCTGCGCGAAAAACGCAGCGGCCTTTGCCGTAGAAGCTTATGCGGATTTTGGCTTATCCAGTGCTTTTATTTCCTCAATGGGAAGATTCGTATACCGGGCGATCGTCTCATACGGAAGTCCATCCGCAAGCATCGACTTTGCGCTTTCAACAGACTGTGCGTGGCGTGCCTCGCTTGCAGCCTTTTCGGCGGCCTCCGCTCTCATCTCTTCCATTGCTCTGCACATTGTTGCCACTCCCTTCTTATCTTCTTTAAAATAGCGCACCCTCTGTGCCAGAATGGGATAACTCATATCATCCGGGTCTGTACAAGAGAAATCGTGCATCAGCCTGCCCAACGCCGTCTCATCTTTGATTTGAGAGTTCACATAGATAATATGTGCTTCATCGCCAAAAGACTCGCCGGTTTCCTCAATGATGCGGTTGATGTGATAAATAGGCAGGCTCCGCTTCAATACATCCCGTTCCGTAATAAAAATTACATAGGTTTCATTCAGTGCGTCGTAGGCGTCGCCCGCTTCTGTCAGGTTCGCGTCGAGCAAGCTGCTGTTGTACCGTGCACGCTTGGCTCCTGCACCTCGGTCGCTGCGCTGTACTTCGATATTGTAGACCTGATTGCTCTTATCAATGGCCAGAATGTCCAGCCGGACAGAACGGCCCTGTAGATTTTTTAGGTCATGCTGCCCGTGAACCTCTTGTACGATCAAGTCGTCCCGGTTCAGGATGATCTGGAGCAGAAATTCAGCGCAGGTCTTGTCCTCAAAAACCTTACTCATGAAGTCATCGTCCATGAGGCGGAAATTGCGGATGTATTGCAGATCCTTCTCGTGTTTACGCTCGAAATCGAGCTGCCTTTCTTTTTCGGCTTCTGCCACTGGTTCACCTGCTTTCTGCTTCGGGTCTAAGGTAAGAATACCATAAAATCGTTGTTTTTACAATAGCGGATAAAAATAACGGGCTGTCCGTATAGAACAGTCCGTTATCATAAAAGATTCGATTCAGTGCAAGTTTAGCCGAGGCTCACGCCCATCCGGCGGGCGACGGTGAGCAGCTCGCAGCCTTCGGGGACGTTGCGGGTCTTGCCGGCGATGTCCTCGAGGCGGTTGGCGATGACGCGGTTGTTGACCATGGCGACGGTGACGCCGTAGCGCTCCATCTCCACCAGTTTGGCAGCGTAGCTGCCGAACTGGGTGGCCAGCACGCGGTCGTAGGCGCTGGGGCTGCCGCCGCGCTGCATATGGCCCGGGATGCAGACGCGGGTCTCCATGCCGGTCTTCTTCTGGACGGCGGCGGCGATGCGGTTGGTGGCGGTGGCACCGTAACCGGCCTCCGTGCGCTTGGCCATCCACTCCTTCCGCTTCATACCGGCCTCCTCGGTGTTGATAGCGCCCTCGGCCACGGCGATGATGGAGAAGTTGGAACCCTTGCGGGCGCGGCGCTCGACGGCGCTGCAGACGCGGTCGATGTCATAGGGCATCTCGGGCAGCAGGATGATGTCCGCGCCGCCGGCGATGCCGGAGTAGAGGGTCAGCCAGCCGGCCTTGTTGCCCATGATCTCGATGCACATGACGCGGCTGTGGCTGCCGGCGGTGGTGTGGATGCGGTCGATGACCTCGGTGGCGATGTCCACGGCGGTGTGGAAGCCGAAGGTGACGTCGGTGCCGTAGATGTCGTTGTCGATGGTCTTGGGCAGGCCGATGATGTTCAGGCCCTCCTGCGCGAGAAGGTTGGCCGTCTTGTGGGTGCCGTTGCCGCCGAGGCAGAGCAGGCAGTCGAGCTTGGCGTCCTTATAGGTCTTTTTCATGGCGGCGACCTTGTCGATCTTGTCCTCTTCCACCACGCGCATGAGCTTGAAGGGGGTGCGCTTGGTGCCGAGGATGGTGCCGCCCAGCGTCAGGATACCGCGGAAATCGTCCTCGGTCATCTCCTTGTAATCGCCGGTGATGAGGCCGTGGTAGCCGTTGAGGATGCCCACGATCTCGACGTTCTCGCCGAACCGTGCATACAGGGCCTTTGCCACGCCGCGGATGGTGGCGTTCAGGCCGGGACAGTCGCCGCCGGAGGTCAGGATGCCAACACGTTTTTTCATATTGAATAACCCTCGTTTCTTCCGATTTCAGGAGCAGGTAAATGATACTATAAGAGTATTCCCAAAGGGGGCAGGTGTCAAGAGGCGGGGCTGAAAAAAGCCGTGAAAACGCCGGGGCGGGCGGGGACGAAAAAACATGAGCAAAAAAATCAAAAAAGTGGTTGACAAATGGGAGAAGAGGCTGTATAATATTCCTCGTCAGTAGCGCTTCGGTGCTGAGGGCCGAACCAAATAGTGGGGATTTGCATAGTGGTAGTGCGGTAGACTCTGACTCTACTTGTGGGAGTTCGATTCTCTCATCCCCAACCAGACCGCAGCCCGTTGGGTTGCGGTATTTTCGGGGCATAGCGCAGTTGGTAGCGCGCCTCGTTCGGGACGAGGAGGCCGTGGGTTCAAATCCCGCTGCTCCGACTTAAAAAATCCAGTACACATTTGTGTACTGGATTTTTTATTTAGTTGAGCGCGGGATTTGAACAAGGCGGCCTTGCGCAGCAAGGCAAGCAATCAGCCCAGTGGGCTGTTGCTTAGCCCGCGGGTCCCAACGGCTAGGAATGTCAACAGTTGGTGACTACCGTACACATTTGTGTGCCGGTCTTTTTCTATCTTTGCAGGGCAGTGGGATTTTTAGGTTTCTCTATCTCTTTCCCTGAAAATATGGTAGAATAGTACCACTACGACACAGGGAGGTCTTTCTATGCTCAAACGTCTGCGCAGCGCCCACCCGATGCTCTACTGCCTCGGGGCCGAGGTGCTGTTTCTTGGGATGCTGTTCGTGGCGTCGATGGTGTCGCTTCTGGGGATCTTATTCGTCCTGCGCGACCTCGAGATGGCCGACGACTATCTGCTGACGACCCTGCAGGAGGCGGCGGGCATCCTGACGGCCTGCTTCCTTCTGGCCCGCACCGGGAAGATCGGCCTGCTCCGCCGCCGGGGCAGCGGCTTCTTCAACGGTCTGCTGGTGGGCCTGTACCCCATCGCACTCATCAGCTACAACGCCTACAACACCCTGCTGTTCGGCCGCCCGGAGGGCGATATGCTGCCCGCGTGGCGCATCGTGTGGTTCCTGCTGGGCATGACCAGCGTGGGCGTGGCCGAAGAGTTTCTGTTCCGGGGGGTCATCGCCCAGACCCTGCTTGAGCACTTCGGCACCAGCCGGGGCGGCGTCTGGAAAGCCTGTCTGCTGTCGGGCCTGTACTTTGGCGCGGCCCACCTGACCAACCTCACCGGCAGCGCGCCGCTGGGCGTGCTGATGCAGTGTGTCTTTGCGGCATCGCTGGGCACCCTGCTGGCGGCAGTCTATTTCCGCACCGGCAACATCTGGGTGACGGTGTTCATCCACGCCGCGATGGACATCACCTCCATGCTGGTGGGCGGCTTATACGGCACCCAGTCGGTGGCCGACAGCATCAGCACCTACGACATCACCATGCTGGCGTCGGTGGCGGTCTATCTCATCCCCACAGCGTTCCTGCTGCGGAAAAAGAAGATCGGCGAAGTGGAGCTTTACTTCGGACGGGATGCGGTGTCAGAGAATGCATAAGAAAAAGGAGCCGCGAGGCTCCTTTTTTCGTTATACCTTATTCGTAATCAATAGGCAGCGTGGGCAGGCCGTTCAGCTCCAGCCCGGCGGTATGGCCTGCGATGTACTGGTAATACCCCTGCGCCGCGATCATGGCGCCGTTGTCGCCGCAGAACTTCAGCTCAGGCAGATAGACCTTTGCGCCCAGCTTCTGGGCACCGTCGTTGACCAGCTGGCGCAGACGGCCATTGGCCGCGACGCCGCCTGCGAGGCAGACCTGCTTTGCGCTGGTGTCGGCGGCGGCGAGGAGGAGCTTTTCGGCGAGGATGCCTGCGATGCGCTCCTGAAAGCTGGCCGCAAGGTCGGGCACATGGATCTCAGTGCCCTTCATCTGGGCCTGATTCACCTCGTTCAGCACAGCGGTCTTGAGGCCGGAGAAGCTGACGTTGTATCGGCCCTCGACGTGGGGGACGGGCAGGCGGTAGGCCTTCGGGTCTCCGGTCTTGGCGGCGTTGGCGACGCTGGGGCCGCCGGGATAGGGCAGGCCCAGCGTCCGGGCTACCTTGTCGAAGGCCTCACCGGCGGCATCGTCCACCGTGTGGCCGAGGATGTGGTAGTGGGTGTAGTCCTGCACCTCTACAATGTGGCTGTGTCCGCCGGATGCCACGAGGCAGAGGAAGGGCGGCTTCAGCTCGGGGTGGGTGAGGTAGAGGGCCGCGATGTGGCCCCGCAGGTGGTGGACCGGCACCAGCGGCTTGCCCGCCGAGTAGGCGAGGCCCTTGGCGAAGTTGACGCCCACCAGCACCGCGCCGATGAGTCCGGGCGCGAAGGTGACGGCCACGGCGTCCACGTCGTCGATGGTCTTTCCGGCGTCCAGCAGAGCCTTTTTGACGGTGGCGCTGATGAACTCGCAGTGGCGGCGGCTGGCGATCTCGGGCACGACGCCGCCATAAAGCGCCTGTTCCTTGACGCTGGTGGAGATGACGTTGCTCAGCAGATGCCGTCCATCCTCCACCAGAGATGCGGCGGTCTCGTCGCAGGTGGATTCGATTCCTAGAATGATCATGGTCTTAGTGGGCCTCCAGCCAGTTTTTGCCCTGATGCACCTCGGTGCTCAGGGGCACAGCGTAATTGACACAGCCTTCCATCTCTTCTTGTAAGATAGAAGCGGCCTTTGCGGCCTCCGCCTCCGGGGCCTCCACGATGAGTTCGTCGTGGACGGTCAGGATGAGGCGGCTCTCCATCTTCTCGTCCCGCAGACGCCGCCAGACCCGCACCATCGCCAGCTTGATGACGTCGGCTGCAGTGCCCTGAATGGGGGTGTTGCGGGCCATCCGCTCGCCGCTGGCCCGGATGTTGTGGTTGTTGCTGGTCAGCTCGGGCAGGGAGCGGCGGCGTCCGAAGAGGGTGGACACATAGCCGCAGGCCCGGGCGTCGGAGATGGTCTTGTCCATATAGCCGCTCACCTTCGGGAAGGTGGCCAGATAGTTTTTCAGGAAGGCGTCGGCCTCCTTGACGCTGACGCCGATGTCCTTCGAGAGGCTGTACGCGCCCTTGCCGTACATGATGCCGAAGTTGATGGCTTTGGCAGAGGAGCGGAGGCGGGGCGTGACCTGCTCGAGGGGCAGGTTGTAGATCTTCGCGGCGGTGCTGCGGTGGATGTCCTCGCCGGTCAGGAAGGCCTGCTGCATATGCTCGTCGCCGGTGACGTGGGCGAGGATGCGCAGCTCGATCTGGCTGTAATCGGCGTCCACCAGTACGCAGCCGGGCCGCGCCACAAAGTAGGCGCGGAGCTGGCTGCCCAGCTCGGTGCGGATGGGGATGTTCTGCAGGTTGGGGTTGTCGGAGGAGAGGCGTCCGGTGCGGGCTTCGGTCTGGTTGAAGCGGGTGTGGATGCGGCCATCCTCCGCGATGACTTTCAGAAGACCCTCGACATAGGTGGAGTTGAGCTTCTGGTAGGCGCGGTACTGCAAAATGTCCTCCACCAGCGGGTAGTCCCGCAGGGACTCCAGAGTCTCGGCGTCGGTGGACCAGCCGCGCTGGGTCTTCTTGCCGTGGGGCAGGCCCATGGTGTCGAAGAGCATCTCGCCCAGCTGCTTGGGGCTGTTGGGGTTGAAGCTGGCGCTGCCTGTCTCCATATGGATGCGGGTGAGGACGTCTTCCAGCTCGGCCCGCATTTTCACGCCGAACTTCTCGATGCCCTCCCGGTCCACGAGGATGCCGATGCGGGTCATGTCGGCCAGCACCTGTGCCAGCGGGAACTCGATGTCGTTGTAGAGCGCGTCCTCGCCCAGCGCGGTGATCTCCGCCTTCATCTTGGCGAAGAGGTCGGCCAGAGCACCGGCGTCCGGCCATGCCTCACAGGTGAAGGCAGCGTCGGCGCGGTAGCGGATGATCAGCTCGGAGAGGTTGTACTTCGAGGCCGAAGCGTCCAGCAGATACGCCGCCAGCTTGCCGTCCCAGACGATGCTGCTGCCCCAGCCGCCCGCCGCCATCGCACGGGCGTAGAGAGGGGCGCTGTCGAAGACGTCGAGGGTGACGTCCGCGTTGTCCAGCAGGCGGAGGAGGTCGTCGGCCTCCAGCGGGAAGACGGTCCTGTCCTGCACGGCATACCATGCGGCAGGCTGCAGCTCCACGATGCGGGTGCCCTGCTTTCCCATGACGGCAGGCCGGGCCGCCACGAGGTAATGACCCTTCGGCTCTGCGGGCAGAGCGGCGATCCCGGCCTCCGGCAGCGGCCCGGCGCTGGCCTTGGACGGGTCTGCAGCAGGCGCGACGTCGCTGAGGCCGAAGCGGGTGATGAGGGAGTGCAGCTCCAGCTCCTGCATCAGCCGGACGGCCTCGGCCTTGTTGCCCTCACCCACGACATACGCACCCTCGGCGGTGTCGATGGGGGCGTCAGTGCGGATGGTGCCCAGCGTGTAGCTCAGCTCAGCCATCGCCCGGTCCTCGGCCAGATGCTCCCGCTGCTTGGGCTTGATGGTCTTGTCGGCAGTGTCGTCGAGGTGGGCGTAGACCCCCGCGAGGCTGCCGTATTTCTGGATGAGGGTGACGGCGCTCTTCTCACCGATGCCCTTGACGCCCGGGATGTTGTCGGAGGCGTCGCCCATCAGGCTCTTGATGTCGATGAGCTGGCGGGGGGAGACGCCGTATTTCTCCTTCACGGCTTCCACGTCCATGGTGACGGTCTTGCTGCGGCCCATGGCGGTGGTGGCCAGCAGGACGGTGGTGGTGTCGCTGACCAGCTGCAGGCTGTCCCGGTCTCCGGTGGCGAGGAAGCAGTCGTCGCTGCGGGCGGCGCAGGCGGCGGACAGGGTGCCGAGGATGTCGTCGGCCTCCCAGCCCTCCGCCGTCACCTCGCGGTAGCCCAGCGCAGCCAGAAGCTCTTTCAGCACCGGCATCTGTGCGGTCAGCTCGTCGGGCATCTTGTGGCGGGTGGCCTTGTAGCCGTCGTACATTTTGTGGCGGAAGGTGGGGGCCTTGAGGTCGAAGGCCACGGCCACCTCGTCGGGGTCACATTCCTTGAGCAGGGAGAGCAGGATATTCAGAAAGCCGAAAATGGCGTTGGTGTAGCGGCCGTCCTTGGTGGTCAGCAGCTTGATGCCGTAAAAGGCACGGTTGGCGATGCTGTTGCCGTCGATGACCAGTAAACGCATAGCTTGTGGTCCTCCATTCCATAATTTCACATCTTATAGTATAGCACAAAATAAGGCGGATGGGGGAGGGGTTACGCAAAAAAAGCCTCTCCCTTTGGGAGAGGTGTCACCGAAGGTGACGGAGAGGGCAAGGACGCTGACGGAGAAGAATGGACAGAGTGATAGTTTCGCTCTGACAAAGAATCTGCTTATCGCTGCGCAGTGCTTCTGTCGTAGCAGCTTTGCCCTCTCAGTCATCGCTGCGCGATGCCAGCTCTCCCAAAGGGAGAGCCTTTAAAAGGTCACTCCACCCTTATCGCCCCCACGGGGCAGGCGTTGGCGGCGTCTACGGCCAGCGGGACTTCGTCGGGCGGGATGTCGCCGGGGATGGCGACGGCCAGTGTGCCCTCCATCTGGTACACGCCGGGGCAAAGCCCGGCGCACTGGGTGCAGCCGATGCAGAGTTCAGGGTCTACGAAAGCTTTCATAAAAAGCACCTCCCATACGTTCACGCAGAGCGTGTTGAGAGCAGTTTGGTCCGGACGGGGGCAAAATATGCGCGCAGGTATAGGCTTTTGGGCGCAGATATGCTACAATAGAGCAGAATCAACAGGAGGGTAAGACCATGAACATCCAGATCTTCGGCACCACCAAGTGCTTCGATACCAAAAAGGCGCAGCGCTATTTTAAGGAGCGCGGCATCAAATTCCAGATGATCGACCTGAAAGAAAAAGAGATGAGCCGGGGCGAGTTCGAGAATGTGTCCCGGGCACTGGGAGGCTGGCAGGCGCTGGTAGACCCCAACGCCAAGGACAAGCAGACGCTGGCGCTGCTGGACGCGCTGGTGGACTGGCAGAAGGAAGACAAGCTCTTTGAGAACCAGCAGCTGTTCCGCACCCCCATCGTCCGCAATGGCCGTCAGGCCACCGTGGGCTACCAGCCTGACGTCTGGAAAAGCTGGGATTGAGAAGCTGTTTTCATAACCATTGCGCACCATCTGGGCGGTCTTTTCGCTGGCATACTGCGTTGTTTTCCCTTGCAATCCGCCGAGGATTGCTGCGGAAAATCGCCTTGTCTGCCGGCGAAAAGCTTCGCCCATCTGGCACACTCTGGCTATAAAAACAGCTTCTGAGGCAGTTTCACCAAAATAACACCGGCGGGGTTTTGCACCCTGCCCGGGAATGTGGTATACTGTTTCTATCTGAAAAGTGCAATAACGCAGGAGACGATAATCATATGAAGATGGAAATGACCCCGGAAGAACACGCCCGGCTCCACCGCCGCCGCGGCCGTCAGGCCCTCGGGCTGCTCATCGCCGTGCTGGTGCTCATCGGCACGCTGACGGTGCTGCACGCAGGTGTGAGCGCTGTGGCAAAGCTGTTCGACGACACCGCCCAGCGGCAGGAATACGAAGATAAGCTGGAGGGCCTTGTGCTGTTCGACCCGGTGCCCTTCGACGGCATCGAGAACATCGATGACCTGACCCTCCGCGAAGCCGCAGTCTGGGGCTGTGTGTACAGCATTCAGGAGACGCAGGGCGGCTTCGAGGGCTACAACACCGACCCCGATACCGAGCAGCTGCTCATCCCGTCGGTGGACGTGGACGCCTACCTTGCAAAGCTCGTAGGCCCCAGCTTCCGCATGACCCATAAGACGTTCGAGATGGAGGATATGACCATCGAGTTTGACGACGCCACCCAGTGCTACAAGATCCCCATCACCGGCGGCGTGGGCAGCTACCGCGCCACCGTCACCAAGCTGTTCAAGAAGGGCGGCCTTCTCCACGTCACCGTGGGCTACATCCCCACCCAGAACGCGGACGACAGCATCCTCGTCACAAATTCGGACACGCCGACCAAGTATATGGACTACCTCTTCAGCCGTCAGAGCGGCAGCTGGTATCTCACCGGCCTGACCGAGAGCGAGACGAAGCCGGAGCAGACGGCGGCATCTGCCGCCAGCCAGCCCGCACCGATGGCGGACAGCGATGTGGAGGATGCCATCCTCGCTACCGGCGGCGAGGCCCCGGCAAGCTCCGCAGTGGCCTCTGCGGAGGCCGGTGCCGAAGCCGAGCCGCAGGCTGAGAGCGCAGCCAGCCCGGCGGCGTAAAGACGCAGAAGAAAATCCCATGTCTGTACCATACGGTATCGGACATGGGATTTTTGTGTACAGAAGTATTCTTTTGTCGGAACGTGTGGTATACTCGGCTTAGTTCAACAAATCGGGATTTGCACAATTCTTGAACTCAACACAAACTGCCATCAGTGTTGTTCCGTTGCCCGTTCTTTGCTGGTAGAATAAAACCATCAAATGAAGGAGGCAACAAGCCATGAATACAGATAAAATCTATGCAGAACAACTCGCAAACGAATATGCACTCAAGGACACCTCCAAGGTGATCGCTCTTCGCAAGCTGGATGCAAAAGCCAAGCTTCCTGCAACCGTTTTTACCTACACGTTCGGTATTATCACTGCGATGGTAGCTGGTGTTGGAATGTGCCTTTCCATGAAGGTCATCGGCAGCGGTAGCACCACTATGTTTGTCCTCGGCGTAATTGTCGGCATTATCGGGCTGATGGGTATGGGCGTTAATTACCCCATCTACAAAAAATTGCTGGTTCAGGGCAAGCAGAAATACGCTTTTGAAATCATGGAATTGGCAAAAGAAATCAGCGAGAGGTAAACAACACGAAAGAAGGTGAGAACGATTGAATAGATCGGAAAGCAGATATTTTGCTACCGCAGCCAGAATGGACGAAGCCTTTCTGACACTTCTGGCAAAAAAGGATTTTGAGTATATTACAGTCAAAGAAATCTGTGAAGTAGCAGGGGTCAATCGTTCCACCTTCTACCTGCACTATGAAACGATGTCAGACCTGCTCTCGGAGAGTGTCAGTCGTATGAATGAGCAATTTCTTGCTTGCATGGAGAAAGATTCAGATGCCTTTTCTGCAAAGTTACAGAATTGCCCGAGGGATGAAATATATCTAATTACGCCGGATTATTTAACACCTTACCTCAGCTACATTAAGAACAACAAGCGACTGTTCCGTACAGCAACGGAAAATGCGGCGGTGTTGGGGATGGATAAAAGCTATGATAGGATGTTCCGTCATGTGTTTACGCCGATTCTCGACCGCTACGGTGTACCAGAGCAAGATCGAACTTATATCATGGCATTTTATATTCGGGGACTGATGGCAATTATCTCAGAATGGCTCAAGAACGACTGCAGCGATTCGATTACGTATGTTACAGGTGTGATTCAGCAGTGTGTAAAAATTCCACAAAGCGAAACAATGAACGCTGTTTGACAACTTCCGGTTTGTATGAGTAAGCCCGCCCCTGCTGTGGCTTTCACAGTGGGGCGGGCTTATTGTTATTTCAGATCAAATCTCACGACCACCAGCCGGTACCACAGATAGGGTATCATGTTCCAGATCATCCACAGTTCCATGAGGATGTAGTTGGGCAGGTCACGCAGGCGGAAGGGGCGTTTGCCGAGGCGGCCGCTTCGGAGCAGGTCGAAGGCCTCGTGCATCCCCTTGTCCCATGCTTCGCCGAAGCCCTGTTTGTGGAACTTGTAGCACTTGAGCAGATAGCCCAGCGCCAGCGGGATGAAGTTGAGGAGGAGCATCAGAAGAGGCTCGTTCTTGAGGGGGAGGAGGATGCTGTTCCGACCGCTCTGCTGGCTTTTGAAGGCGTTGTATCGCACTGCGCCGGTGCTGGCCCCGCAGATGTGGTAGCACTTGGCTGTGGGGCAGAGGATGTTTTTGTAGCCCGCGTTGTTGGCCCGCCAACTGAGGTCTACGTCCTCGAAGTAGGCGAAGAAATTTTCATCAAAGACGCCGATCTCGTCGAGGATGCTCTTGCGGTAGAGGGCCGCGCCGCCGCAGGCCGAGAAGATGCGCTTCTGTCTGGTGTACCGGCTGGCCCGGCGTCCGTCGCCGGTCTTGCAGGCAAAGCCCATCCATGTGACGTAGTCGCCGGCGTCGTCGGCCAGCTCCCGGTCGAAGTGGCGGATCATAAGGCTCTGGACGGCAAAGATCTTCTCGTCGCTCTCGGCGGCGCGGAGCAGCTCGGCCAGCCACTGAGGCTCGGCAAAGGCATCGTTGTTGAACAGTACCACGAACTCGCTCTTCGCCCGGGCGATGCCCTGATTCACGGCATGGGAGAAGCCGGTGTTGCAGCCGTTCTCGATGAGGGTGAAGTTGGGCCGGCTGCAATAGCTGCGGGCCTGCTCGAGGCTCTCGTCGGTGGAGCCGTTGTCCACCACGATGAGTTCGAAATCCTGTTCGGTCTGGGCATAGACCGACTCGATGGAGTCTTTGAGCCAGCCTTTGCCGTTGATGTTGGGGATGATGATGGTCGCTTTCATAGTTTTCTGTGCTCCTGCGCGTGTTCCTGTAGCATACAAGAGATAGTATAGCATATTTTGCAGGGATTGGAAATTCCCCTCTTGACAAAAACCCAAAAACGAGTATTATTGTATTAAGCGCTTAGTACAGCGACACAAGGAGATGAGAGGATGGGAGAACGATTCGACACGAGCCGCCCCATTTATGCGCAGATCGTGGAACGTCTCAAGGCAAAGATACTGGCGGGGGTCTATCCGCCCGGCGGGCATCTGGACTCGGTGCGTGATCTGGCGGCGGCAGCGGGGGTCAACCCCAACACCATGCAGCGGGCGCTGGCCCAGCTGGAAGCGGAGGGCCTCGTCCGTACCGAGCGGACAACGGGCCGCTTCGTCACCGAGGACACCGCTTTATTGGAAAAGCTGCGGGACGAGATGGCCCGGGCTGTGACCGCTGAATATCTGGAAAAAATGCGCGGCATCGGCTACGGCCCGGCACAGGCCGCCGCGCTGGTGACGGGCTGGGAAACAAAGGAGAGTGAACGGAATGAGTGAACTTCTGACCTGTGAGGGACTGACGAAATCCTACCAGAAGGGGACGAACGCCCTCGACAGCATCGACCTGCACATCGGCTTTGGCCGCATCGTGGGCCTGCTCGGCCCCAACGGCAGCGGCAAGACCACCCTCATCAAGCTGGCGAACGGCCTTTTGCAGCCCACGGCGGGAAGCATCAAGGTGGCGGGCATGGCTCCCGGCCCGGATACCAAGGCCATCGTCTCCTATCTGCCGGACGCCCAGTGGCTGCCCGACTGGATGCGGGTGGAGCAGCTGGTGGAGATGTTCCGGGATTTTTACGCCGACTTCGACACCGCAAAGGCCAGTGAGATGCTGGAAAAGCTGGAGCTTTCGCCCAAAGCCATCCTCAAGAGCCTCTCGAAGGGAAACAAGGAGAAGGTCCAGCTCATCCTCGCCATGAGCCGGAACGCCCGGCTCTATCTGCTGGATGAACCCATCGGCGGCGTGGACCCGGCGGCACGGGATTACATCCTGAACACCATCCTCACCAACTACAGCCGGGATGCCTCGGTCATCCTCTCCACTCACCTCATCGAGGATGTGGAGCCGGTGCTGGACGAGGCGGTGTTCCTGAAAAACGGAAAAGTCTTCGCCCATCGGTCGGTGGAGGAACTCCGTGAGACTGAGGGCATGAGCGTGGATGCGTATTTCCGGGAGGTATTCAAATGCTGAAAAAATTACTGAAACATGAGTTCCGGGCCACGGCCCGCACCTACGGCGGGCTGTATCTGGCTCTGCTGGCGGTGTCGGTGCTGTTTGGTGCCTCGATCCGGGGCTGGAACGGCACAAACAGCGACGCCTATTCTACCGCCGTGGGCCTGCTGAGTCTTGCGTACACGGCGGTCCTCATCGGCACGGCAGTCGTCACCGTCATGACCATCGTGCAGCGGTTCTACGGCAACTTGCTGGGCCGGGAGGGCTATCTGATGCATACCCTGCCGGTGACGGAGGCTCAGCTCGTGGGGGCAAAGCTCATTTCGGGCACGGTGTGGAGCGTGTGCAGCATCTTTGCGGCGGGCCTCTCCTTCGGCATTCTGGCCATCCTGATGATGGCGGAGATAGACCTGCTCGACCAGCTGCCGTGGATGCTGTCGCAGCTCCGGGAGGCATTTGCGCGGTACGACATGGCGTTCTGGGAGACGATGCTCTTCAGCGGCCTCGTCTGCTTCGTGCGGATGGTCAGTGCCATCGCCTGCATCTATGCCGCCTGCATGGTGGGCCATCAGTTCAAGAGCCACCCTGCGCTGGCGGGCATCCTGAGCTTTTTCGGGATGCAGTACGTTCAGGGCTGGATCGAAAAGCTGCTGCGTGTGGGTGCCAGAGTCTATGAGACGGCCCTCTATACCGTCGTGGGCGATGCCGGAAGCATCCAGACCACCCTCTCTGCGCAGGGCTTCATGGGCTGCGCGGCCCTCACGCTGGGCATCGCGGCAGCGTTCGGGGTGTTCTGGTTCGGGCTGACGGTCTGGCTGATGCGGAACAGGCTCAACATGGAGTGACACAGCGTGAAAAATCTGACGGAAAATTTGAGATTTCCTCTTGACTTTACACGGATAAAGTGTATAATGCAATCAAACCGATGAGGCGGAAGAGAACCTGCACAGCGCATCTTCAGTGAACCCGGACAGTGAAAACGGGTGAGAGCGGGGCAGAGATTCGTGGGCCGCCGAGGGCCGGGCAAATGAGGCAGAGCCTCTAGTAGCTTGGGACGGAAGCCTCCGTTACAGGGCAGGGGAGTGTTGGCTCTCCGTGAGGGGCTTTGCAGCTTCCGGGGGAAGACGGGCAAAGCAAGCAAGGTGGCACCGCAGATTCGAATTTCTCGACTCTGTCCTTGTGGATGAACACACAGGGACAGGGTCGTTTTGTTATACGAGAACAAAAGCCCGTCCCGCAGGTGGAGCGGGTTTTTATTTTATATGCCGCCCGCTCCAAGGAAGGAGCAACCGCTATGAAAACCATGAACATGATCTCCCGCCGCAGTTTTCTGAAGGTGGCAATGGCCGCCGCCACTGTTTCCGCTCTGGGCCTGACCGGCTGCGGCTCTTCGGCCTCGGGCACTGCGTCCGGCACCGCCTCCAGCGCAGCAGCTTCTTCTGCTGCCGCCAGCGAGGCAGGGCAGACCTTTAAGGTCGGCATCGTCAACTATGTGGACCACGCCTCCCTGAACCAGATCGTCGAGTCGGTGGAGAGCCGTCTGGATGAGGTGGCCAAGGAGAAGGGCGTCACCTTCGACTACGCCGACTATTACGCCAACGCACAGGCCGACCAGACCAACCTGAACCAGATCGGCGCCGACCTCGTGGCCGATGGGGTAGACGTCATCGTGGCTGTGGCCACTCCCACCGCCGCCACCATGCTGGCTGCAGTGGAGGACACCGACATCCCCGTGGTCTACTCTGCCGTTACCGACCCCGCCGCCGCCGGCTTCGACACCGAGCCGAACATCACCGGCACCTCCGACGCCCTGAATACGGACGCCATCATGAACCTCATTCTGGCTGTCAACCCCGACATCGACACCATCGGCCTGCTGTACGACCTGAGTCAGGATGCCTCCACTCAGGCCATCGCCGACGCCAAGGCCTTCTGCGACGGCAAGGGCATCAAGTACATCGAAAAGAACGGCACCACCACCGCCGAGGTGCAGATGGCCGCCGAGGCCCTCATCGCTGCCGGTGTCAAGGCCGTCTTTACCCCCACCGACAATACCGTCATGACCGCAGAGCTGTCCATCTACGAGACCTTCATCGAGGCAGGCGTCCAGCACTACACCGGCGCGGACAGCTTCGCACTGAACGGCGCATTCGTGGGCTACGGCGTCGATTATGTCCAGCTGGGCGAGGCCACGGCCGATATGGTGGTGGAGCTGCTCTGCGACGGCAAGACCCCCGCAGACCTGCCCTTCCAGACCTTCGACAACGGCATCGCTACCATCAACACCGAGACCTGTGAGGCTCTGGGCCTCGACCTCGACACCGTGAAAAAGGCCTTCGCGCCCTACTGCACCGAGGTCGTGGAAGTGACCACGGCGGAGAACTTTGGCTGAACTGTACATTAACTGTTAAAGGAGCACACCATGCTGGCGAGTATCTTTTCGCTCAACGTCATCCAGACCGCGCTCGAGCTGGGCTGCATCTACGCCCTCGTTGCGCTGGCTCTGTTTCTGAGCTATTCCATCCTGAATATTGCGGACCTGTCCACCGACGGCTGCTTCACCCTTGGCTGTGCCGTCGCCTGTCAGGTGGCGCTGACCGGCCACCCCTTCCTCGCCTTGCTGGCGGCGATGGCGGCTGGCGTGTGCTCCGGCTTCGTTACGGCTTTTTTGCAGACCCGGCTCGGGGTCGAGAGCATCATGGCCGGCATCATCGTCAACACCGGCCTGTATACGATCAACCTCGCGGTGATGGGCTTCTCCTCCACCATGTCGCTGGTCAAGACCGAGACGGTCTTTTCCATCGCCAAGCGCGCCCTGAGCTTTACGGGCGGCTGGTATAAGCTGGTGCTGGCGGCGGCGGTCATCGCGCTGGCCGGGGCCGCGATGGTGGGCTTTCTCGGCACCCGCCTCGGCCTGTCCATCCGCGCCACCGGCGACAACGCCGCGATGGTGCGGGCTTCCAGCATCAACCCGGCCTTTACCATCACGGTGGGCCTGTGCATCTCGGGCGCACTGACCGCCCTGTCCGGCGGTCTGCTGGCCCAGTACCAGAAGAGCTGCGACATCAACGTGGGCACCGGTATGGTGACCATTGCGCTGGCCTCCCTCATCATTGGCGAAACGCTGGTGGGCAGGCGGACGATGGTGCGCCGGGTGCTGGGCGTCGTCTTTGGCAGCTGCCTCTACCGCTTCATCGTGGCGGTGGCCCTCCGCTTCAACGTCCCGGCGGCTGCGATGAAGCTGGTAAGCGCCATCATCGTGGCTGTGGCCATCTCGATGCCTGCGATCAAAGAAAAAATCGCCTTTGAGAAGCGCCGTAGTGCGGCCCGGACCCGGAAGGAGGGTGTGTGAGATGGAGATGCTTGAGCTTCGCGGTCTGCACAAGACCTTCAACCCCGGCACCGTCAACGAAAAGATCGCCCTGAACGGCGTCAGCCTGACGATGGAGGCGGGAGACTTCGCCACCATCGTCGGCTCCAACGGCGCGGGCAAATCCACCCTCTTCAACGCCATCACCGGCGGTTTCATCGCCGACGAGGGCAGCATCACACTGGGTGATGAAGACATCACCTTTACGCCGGAATACCAGCGCAGCCGGGTCATCGGCCACCTGTTCCAAGACCCCCTCAAGGGCACGGCCCCCAACATGACCATCGAGGAGAATCTGGCGCTGGCCTATCTTCGCGCCGGAACTGCCCCCAACGCCATTTTCTCCCGCATCTCCCGCAAAGACAAGGAGATCTTCCGCGAAAAGCTGGCCCTGCTGGACATGGGCCTCGAAGACCGGATGAAACAGCCGGTGGGTCTGCTGTCGGGAGGTCAGCGTCAGGCGCTGACCCTGCTGATGGCCACCCTCGTCACCCCGAAGCTCCTGCTTCTGGATGAGCACACCGCCGCCCTCGACCCCGCCACGGCGGAAAAGGTGCTGGATCTGACCAAGAGCATCGTGGCCGAGAAGAAGATCACCTGCCTGATGGTCACGCACAATATGCATCAGGCGCTGGAGCTGGGCAACCGCACCCTCATGATGGACGCAGGACGCATCGTTTTCGACGTCAAGGGCGAAGCCCGGAGCCGGATGACGGTGGACGACCTGCTGGAAAAGTTCCGCGAGAACGCAGGCAAGGCCCTCGACAACGACCGCATCCTCCTGAGCAAGGTGGAAAAGGATAACTGAAACCAAAAAAGACCTCTGCACGAGATGGCGTGCAGAGGTCTTTTGCTGTCTTTACAGCTTGTCTTCCTTCAGGTAGCGGATGAGCAGGGGCAGCTCGTAGATCAGCATGGAGAGCCAGCCGATGCCGTAGCTCACGGGCAGGAACCGAAGCTCGACCTTGAGCAGCAGGATCAGAATGGCGGCGGCCAGCACCCGGAAGCCCATGTTGAGCATACTGCTGGTCAGGGTGACCTTCAGGTCGCCCAGACCCCGGAAGCCGCCCTGAATGCCGTTGGTCACACCGGGCATCAGGTAGAAGAGGGAGGCGCACCGCAGGAACCGGACGCCCAGTTCGATGACAGCGGGGTCGTCCACGAAGAGGGAGATGATGGGGCGGGCAAAGAGCAGGCAGACTGCCATCAGGAGCAGGCCGTAGACAAGCTCGATGCGCAGGCCGCAGAAAAAGCCCTGCCGCACCCGCTCTTTTTTGCCTGCGCCGTGGTTCTGGGCCATCAGGGTGGTCATGGCGTGGGCGATGTTCTGCTGGGGCATATAGGTGAAGTCGTCCACCCGGCTGGCGGCGGTGAATGCCGCCATGGCGTTGACGCCAAGCGTGTTGACGATGGCTTGCACGGCGATCTTGCCCAGCTGGACGGTGGCCTGCTGCATGGCGCTGGTCCAGCCATACTGGACGGTGCTGCGCAGCAGCGAGCTGTCAAAGACCAGCCAGCGCCGACCCAGCTGAAGGACAGGGATCCTGCACTGGATGTAAATGACGCAGAGCACGCAGCAGAGGGCCTCGCTGAGGACGGTGGAGAGGGCGCAGCCCTCGCTGCCCCAACCCAGCACCTCGACGAAGAACAGGTCGCCGCCGATGTTCAGCACGGAGCTTATCATCAGGAAGTAGAGGGCGCTCTTGCTGTCGCCCAGCGCCCGCATGGTGGCCGCGAGGAAGTTGTAGAAGAAGGTGAAGATAAGCCCGGCAAACACGATGCGGAGATACTGCACCGCGATGGGCAGGATCTCCGTCGGCACCTGCATCAGCCGCAGCAGGGGCGTCGCCAGCAGGACACAGAGGGCCGAAAAGACCAGCGAGAATACAGTACCCGCGATGGCGGTGGTGGAGACCTGACGCTCCACCCGCTGGGTGTCGCCCGCGCCGTAGGCCGTGCTGACGAGGATGCCCGCACCGAGGCAAAGCCCGTTGATGAAGAGGATGGCCAGCGTCATCAGCGGATTGGAGGTGCCGACGGCGGCGAGGGCGTCCTCGCCCACGAATTTGCCCACGATGATGCTGTCGGCGGCGTTGTAGGTGAGCTGGAACAGGTTGCCCAGTACCAGCGGAACGGTGAAATCGACCAGAAGTGGCGTGATGGCCCCGGTCGTCATGTCTTTTGTCATGCGTCCTTCTCTTTTCCTTTTAATAAATATGCTTATAAGATGCTCTGTCGTCCGCTGAACACCGCCAGCGCCGAGCGGCTGGTGCCGTTGGCGATGAGCTGCGCTGCTGCATGGAGGGCTGCGCCTGCGCTGGGAGAGGCCGGGATGGCGTCGGTGCGCAGGACCCGCTGCGCGGCCCGGGCTGCGTCGGCGGTGGTGACGGCGGCGATGTTGTCTACGACATAGGCGTTGTAGTTGCCGGGCACGAGGCCGAAGCCGATGTCCGGGATGCCGTGAGGCCCGGTGAGTCCGCCGCTGAGGGCCTGACTCTCATACGGCTCCACCGCCACGATGCGGACATCGTTCGTCCACGCCTTGACCGTCTCGCCCACGCCGGTGATGGTGCCGCCGCTGCCCACCCCGATGACGATGCTGTCCACGATGCTCGAGCCTTCCCGGGCGATGGAGCGCACCAGCGCAGGCCCGGTGACCCGGCGGTGGTAGGTGGGGTTGTCGTCGCTGCGCAGCCAGTCCATGTAGAACCAGCCCTTCTCGGCGGCCTTTGCCTCTGCCTCCGCCCGCGCCCCGGCAGGGCCTGCCTGCGCGGGGGTGTGGAGGATCTGTGCCCCGAGGCGGAGCAGGCTTTCCTGCCGCATGGCAGGGGCATCCTCCGGCATGACCAGAACCACCGGGTGGCCCGCCGTCTGCCCCGCCAGCGTCAGCGCCGTGGCAAAGGGGCCTGACACGGCCTCCACGATGGGCTGGCCGGGGGTCAGCGCCCCCCGCGCAAGGGCCAGCGCCAGCATCCCCTCGGCCAGCTCGTCCCGGGCGGTGCCGGTGGGGCCGTTGCAGTTCAGATAGGCGTACAGCCGTCCCCGCAGCCCGCAGGCCGCAAGATAACCCCGCAGCTCGACGATGGGGCCGGGCAGCAGGGTCTGGTAGATGTTGGGGTAGATGGGCACGGGCGGCCTCCTTTCGTCTTCCGGGATACAACAAGGGTCAGCACCTATAACTTTAGCGCAAAGGGCCGGAAGCGTCAAGCGGGATTTGGGCAGAAAAGAGAAAAATGCGGAGAAAATCTGGCAAAATGACGCAAAAAGTTCTTGACAAAGGGGGCGGCGTCTGCTATACTCCGTATGTAAAGCAAAAAACCTTTACAAACAGCGGAGGTCAGAGCAGGACAGAACATGGCAAAAGACTTTGAAATGGGCTATCTGCTCGATTTTTACGGCGAGGTGCTCACGCCCAAACAGCGCGAGATGCTGCGCCAGTATTACAACGACGACCTCTCCCTCAGCGAGATCGGAGAAAACTTCGGCATCACCCGGCAGGGGGCGCGGGACGCCATCAAGCATGGCGAAACGACCCTCAAGGAGCTGGAAGACAAGGTGGGCTTTGCTGCCCGGTACCGCCGGGTGCAGCAGACACTGGAAGAGCTGGAGCAGCTGGTCATCGACGCCCGGTTCGAATGCACCGGCCCCGGTGCCCGGCTGACCACCACCGAGTATGCCGCCACCCTGACCAAGATGCTGAGGCTCATCCGCTCCATCGACGAAGTGAATGAGAGCTGAAAATGGATTTGAGAGGAGCACCGCACAATGGCATTTGAATCTTTGACCGACCGCCTTGCCGGTGTGTTCAAAAAGCTGCGCGGCCACGGCAAGCTGAACGAGGCGGACATCAAGGCTGCTATGCGTGAAGTCCGGATGGCCCTGCTGGAAGCCGACGTCAACTACAAGGTGGCGAAGGACTTCTGCGCAAAGGTCTCGGAGCGTGCGATGGGGCAGGAGGTCATGGAGAGCCTGACCCCCGCCCAGCAGGTGGTCAAGATCGTCAACGAAGAGCTGATCGCTCTGATGGGCGGCGAGGAAGCCCCCCGTCTGGTCATCAAGAACAAGGGCCAGACCATCATCATGCTCTGCGGCCTGCAGGGCAACGGTAAGACGACCCACGCAGCCAAGCTGGCCAAGTATTACATCAAGCAGGGCCGCCGCCCGATGCTGGTGGCCTGCGACATCTACCGCCCCGCTGCGATCGATCAGCTGCAGGTGGTGGGCAAGCAGGCCGGTGCGCCGGTGTTCACCCTGCCGGGTGCCAAGCCCCCGGAGATCGCCCGCAAGGCGCTGGCCCACGCCAAGGACTACGGCAACGACATCGTCATCCTCGATACCGCAGGCCGGCTGCAGATTGACGAAGTGCTGATGCAGGAGCTGGTCCAGATCAAAGAAGCCGTCCCCGTGGACGAGACGCTGCTGGTCGTGGACGCCATGGCTGGTCAGGACGCAGTGAATGTCGCCAAGACCTTCAACGAGACGGTGGGCATCGACGGCATCATCCTCACCAAGACCGACGGCGATACCCGCGGCGGCGCAGCCCTCTCGGTGCTGTCCGTTACCGGCAAGCCCATCAAGTTTCAGGGCACCGGCGAAAAGCTGGACGACCTTGAGGTCTTCCATCCCTCCCGCATGGCAAGCCGCATCCTCGGCATGGGCGATGTGCTGAGCCTCATCGAGCGCGCACAGGACGCTGCCGACGAGAAGCTGGCCGAAGAGACCGCCAAGCGGATGATGGAAAACAAGTTCGATATGAACGATATGCTGGCCCAGTTCGCCCAGATCCGCAAGATGGGCGGCGCAGGTGCTATGCTGAGCATGCTGCCCGGGATGTCCGGCATCGACGCCAGCCAGATCGACGAGAAGGCCTTCGACCGCATCGAGGCCATGATCTACTCGATGACCAAGGCCGAGCGCGAGGACCCCTCCATCATCAACCCCAAGCGCAAGCGCCGCATCGCAGCGGGCAGCGGCACGCAGGTGTCTGACGTCAACAAGCTGCTCAAGCAGTTTGAGATGATGCAGAAGATGATGAAGCAGCTCAAGAAAAGCCCGAAGGGCTTTGCCCGCAAGCTGGGCGGCATGATGGGCAACCCGGGCGCCTTTCGGGGCATGAAATAATTACGGTATACACCCCGGCACGGGGTTGTACAGATAGATTTAACCCCCGCAAGCCGGGGAACAAGAAATTTTTGGAGGATATTACCATGGCAGTTAAGATTCGTCTGCGCCGCGTCGGCGCCAAGAAGGCTCCCTTCTATCGTGTTGTTGTCGCTGACAGCCGCTTCCCCCGCGACGGCCGTTTCATCGAGGAGATCGGCACCTACGATCCCAATCAGGAGCCTTCCGTTGTGAGCATCGACGGTGAGAAGGCCAAGGCTTGGATCGCCAACGGCGCTCAGCCCACCGACACCGTCCGTGTGCTGCTGAAGAAGTCCAACATTCTGTAAGGTGGAGGGCTGACTCATGCAGGAGCTGTTGCTGGCAGTTGCCCGCGGCCTCGTGGAGGATAAGGACGCCGTCAAGGTTACGGTGGACGCCCCCCGCGAGGACGGCACCATCGTCTACCACCTGAGCGTGGCAGAGGGAGATATGGGCCGTGTCATCGGCAAGCAGGGCCGGATCGCAAAAGCCATTCGTGTGGTGATGCGCGCGGCTGCTGTGCGGGTCGATGAAAAGGTCCTTGTTGAGATCGACTAAGCACCCTACAGGCCCTTTGCTGTAATGGCAAAGGGCCTTTTTGATTTATAAACGAGCTTGCCCTCTCAGGCGCTTGCGCGCCAGCTCCCCCAAAGGGGGAGCCAAAAGCCTCTCCCTTTGGGAGAGGTGGCAATGCGAAGCATTGACGGAGAGGGCAAGGACGCTAAACAGGAGCGAATTTATGCAGCAATATCTGGAAGCAGGCAAGGTCGTCACCACCCACGGCGTGCGCGGCGAAATGAAGCTGGAGCTGTGGTGCGACGGCGTGGATTTCCTCAAAAAGACGGGCCGCCTCTATGCCTCGGCAAAGGGCGGCAAGTGCTATAACATCACCTCCATCCGCCCGCAGGGGCAGATGGCGCTGCTCCAGCTGGAGGGCGTGAACGACATGGACGCCGCCCGCGCCCTGCGGGGGCAGGTGTTCTACTTCGACCGCAATGACGCCACCCTGCCGGAGGGCCGGTGGTATGTGGCCGACCTCATCGGCTGCGAGGTGCGGGACGCCGACACCGGCAAAGTGTACGGCGTCGTTACCAGCGTGGACCATCCCGGCGCACAGGACATCTACACGGTCAAAGCCCCCGGCGGAAAAGAATATATGTTCCCCGGCGTGGACGCTTTCCTGAAAGAGCGCAACCCGCCCGAGGGCTATATCCTCGTCACCCCCATCCCGGGCCTGCTGGATGACGACTGTGACAGTGAGCGGGAGGGGGAGTGAGCGATGGGAATGCGCGTGGACATCGTGACCCTTTTCCCCGAAATGTGCCAGCAGGTGCTGGACGCCAGCATCATCGGCCGCGCGGCCAAGCGCGGCTATATCGAGACCCACTGCCATCAGATCCGGGACTACACCCTCAACAAGCAGAAGCAGACCGACGATTACCCCTACGGCGGCGGCTGCGGCATGGTGCTCTACGCCCAGCCCATCGCCGACTGCCTGCGGGCCGTCCAGAAGGAAGTGGCGGAACAGGGGCGTCCTGCCCCGCATATCGTGTTCTTGACGGCGGGTGGTCAGCGCTACACCGAGGAGCACGCCCGCAGACTGGCCGAGTACGACAACCTCACGCTGGTCTGCGGCCACTATGAGGGCATCGATGAGCGGGTCATCGATGCCTTTGCGGACGAAGAGATCTCCATCGGCGACTATATCCTCACCGGCGGCGAGCTGGCCAGCCTCGTGGTGGCCGACAGCGTGCTCCGCCTCAAGCCCGGCGTTCTGGCCGAGCAGAAGGGCTACGAGGAGGAGAGCTACTGGGACGGCCTGCTGGAATATCCCCAGTATACCCGCCCCGAGGTCTGGGAGGGCCGTGCCGTGCCCGACGTCCTGCTGGGCGGCGACCACCAGAAGATCGACGCATGGCGGGGCGAAAAGAGCCGGGAGCGCACCCGTCTGCGCCGCCCGGAGCTGTATGAACAGTGGTGTGAGACCCACCCCATCACCGAGCTGCCCAAGTGGAAACGGGGCGAAAACGTCCGCCTCGTCCGGACAGAGGAACAGTATCAGGCGGCGGCGAAGCTCTTTTGTGAGGGACGCCGCACCATCTGCGCCGGGAACTGGACGGCAGAGTATTGTGCGGGTCTGCGGGAGGAAGCCTTCCTCGCCCAGCTCAAGGCAGAGAAAAAAGAGGGCTGGGCCTGCTATCTCCATACCACGAAGGATGTGCCGGACGGTATGGTGAGCGTAGACCACAAGACGGGCCGCATCGAGCATCTGTTCGTCGCGGCAGACGCCCGGGGAAAGGGCATCGGCCAGAAGATGCTGGACTTTGCCCGCAAAAAGCTGGAAGAGCATGAGCATCCGACCCTGACCGTGCTGGACCAGAACACCCGCGCCATCGCCCTTTACCGCCGGATGGGCTGGAAGCTGACCGGGGAGGCGGCACAGGTCTTTGACCCCGCAGAGGACGGCTTCGTGCAGCGGCGCTGTGAGCTGCTCGTGATGCGCTGGGAGGGCTGAAAAGCCTGTCGGACGCAGTCAGAGGAGCAGGAAGAATGTCATAGTACGGCCTGTGGTCGAAAAAATGTTGAAAACTTTTGTATTGCCTCGCCAACACTCGGGGAATAATTTTGTTGTCTTTGTATAAAAGGTGAAAAATGCCCCCCTCATCCTTGGGAAAACCGCCAAAAATGCGTCCGGGGTCTGTACAACGGTTTCGCTTTGCGCTAAAATAATCACAACGCAACAGGCGCGAAACATAATTACATTCCTTAGAACGATAATAGATAGGAGCGTTTTACTATGTACGTCAAAGAAGTTACCGTTGAAAATCAGGTTGGTCTGCACGCCCGTCCGGCAACCTTCTTTATTCAGAAGGCCAATGAGTTCAAGTCTTCCATCTGGGTCGAGAAGGAAGAGCGCCGCGTGAACGCTAAGAGCCTTCTGGGCGTCCTGTCTCTGGGCATCGTGGGCGGCACCACCATCCGCATCATCGCCGATGGCGCCGACGAGCAGGCTGCTGTCGATGGCCTCATCAAGCTGGTCGAGTCCGGCTTTGCAGAGTAATCCAGTTCCATTCGTGTATGAGCGGCGGGGGTCATCCTTGCCGCTTTTTTGGTATTTCGCATCAGAACAAAGGGAGGCATTTCCATGAAAAGACTGAGTGAAGAGACCCTGCGCAAGTATGTTGATTTCTGCGATTCCGGTCGTCCTTGGTATTTTGCGCTGGGTGTTTTTGTGACCCTGCTCATCGTGCAGACGGCGCTGTGGTTTGCGGCCGATGAGGACGAGAAGCCCAGCCAGTGGGCCACTCTGCCCGCATGGTTCGGCATCTTCCAGTCCATCGGATGCATCCGCAAGGCCCGCGAGAACCGGAAGCAGAGCGCAGAATGACCAAGGCGGAGCTATACCAAAAGGCGTGTATGCTGCCGCTTTTGCCCGGAGTATATATCATCCGGGACAAAAGCGACACCATCATCTATATCGGCAAGGCCAAGCGCCTGCGCATCCGGGTGAGCCAGTATTTCCGGGAGGGCGTGCCCCACGACAACAAGGTCAGCCAGATGATCGCCCACGCCTACGCCTTTGATGTCATCGTCTGCCAGAGCGAGTTTGAGGCGCTGGTGCTGGAAGCCAGCCAGATCAAGGCCCACACCCCCAAGTACAACATCCTGCTCAAGGACGATAAGGGCTACAGCTATATCAAGGTGACGAAGGACGAGTGGCCCCGCCTCTCGTTCACCCTCCAGAAGGAGGACGACGGCGCGGAGTATATCGGCCCCTACACCTCGAGCTTTGCGGCCCGGCAGATGGCCGAGACGGCGATGGACGCTTTCCTGCTGCCCCGGTGCAACCGGCGGTTCCCGCAGGAGATCGGCCGGGGACGCCCCTGTCTGAACGCCCACATCGGAAAATGCATGGCTGTGTGCAGCGGAAAGATCAGCTGCGAGAACTACAACGAGGCCGTCAAAAGCGCCGTCCACCTCATCCGTTACGGCAAGAAGGACATCCTGAAGCTCCTCAGCGAGCGGATGCAGGAGGCCTCTGACCGGCTGGAATTTGAGACAGCGGCCCTCATCCGCGACCAGATCGCCGCCATCACCAAGGTGACGGCGGGGCAGAAGGTCGTGGTGGACCCCGACGTGGAGATGGACGTGGTGGCGCTGGCGGGCACGCCCGGCAGCGTCTGCGCGGCCGTTCTCCGGTTCCGGGAGGGACGGCTGACGGACAAGAGGGAGTTTCTTTTCCACGATACCGCCGACATCCCGGCGGTGCGGGAGGAGTTCCTGCCCCGGTACTACCTTGATGACGAGCAGATCCCGAAGGTCATCGCTGTGGACGAGCTGCCGCCGGACGCCGACGCCCTGCAGCAGGCCCTCAGCGAAAAGCGGGGCAGCGAGGTGCAGCTTTACGTCCCCCAGCGGGGCGATAAGGCGCATCTGGTCGAGATGGCCCACACCAACGCCGTCGAGCGTCTGGCCCGGGAGAGCGGCCGCTATGCCCGGGAGGAAAAGCTTCTGGACGAGATGGCACAGGTGCTGGGCCTGCCGAAGCCTCCCCGCACCATCGAGAGCTACGACATTTCCAACTGGGGCGACGGCACCAGCGTCTGCGGCATGGTCACATTCCGGGACGGCAAGCCCTATAAGGCGGGCTACCGGAAGTTCCGGATGAAGACGGTGGCCGGTACGGACGACTACGCCTCGTTGGCCGAGACCGTCTCCCGCCGTGCGGCTGAATACGAAAAATACTCCGGAATGGCCGCGAACGGCGAACCCAGCAGCAACTATTTCGGCCAGAAGCCGGACCTGCTTCTGATGGACGGCGGCAGAGGACAGGTGGGCGCCGCCAAAGCCGCTCTTGCCGGGACCGCGCTGGCGGATGTGCCGCTCTATGGCATGGTGAAGGACGACCACCACCGCACCCGCGCCATCGTGGACAGCGAGGGCCGGGAGATCGCCATTAACATGAACCGGGGGACGTTTACCTTCATCACGGCCATTCAGGACGAGACGCACCGCTTTGCCAATGCGTACCGCAAACAGCAGATGAACAAAAAGAGCTATTCGTCCACCCTTACCGAGGTGCCGGGCGTCGGCCCCAAGACGGCCAAGGCCCTGATGGCCCAGTTCAAGAGCGTGGGAGCCGTAAAAGAGGCGACCCCCGACCAGCTGGAGAACACCCCCGGCGTGGGGCGGCAGATGGCCCAGACCATTTACGAATATTTCCACCCGCAGGGGTGAAGCAAGTGGAAAAGTCCGGCGCAGACCAGTCTGTGACCGGGCTTTTTGCAGGGAAGGAGTTTTTATGTACCAGTTCCAATACGACATCCGCCCGGGCCGCTACCGGCACTTCAAGGGCAACGAGTATCAGGTCCTCGGGATGGCCCGCCACAGCGAGACCGAGGAGGAGATGGTGGTCTACCGTCCCCTGTACGGCGAGGGCGGGCTTTGGGTGCGCCCGGCGGCTATGTGGGCCGAGGTGGTGGAGCGGGATGGCAGACGTCAGCCGCGCTTTGCCTATATCGGCGAGTGAGGGCTTGCACTGTCTGCCGAAACGCGATACAATGGGTTTTGCAGGGCAAACAGACCTGCGAGACGGGATCCATAAAACTTTGGCATAGAAAAAGAAAAACTTCGGAGGATAAAAGCTATGGCTTGTACTACCATCCTTGTGGGCAAAAAAGCCTCGTATGACGGCTCGACCATGATCGCCCGGAACGACGATTCCGGCTCCGGCCACTTCACGGCGAAAAAGTTCGTCGTCGTCCAGCCGGAGGAGCATCCGGCTGTCTACAGATCCGTCCTCTCCCATGTGGAGATCCCCCTGCCGGGCAATGCTCTGCGGATGACCGCAATGCCCAACGCCGTGGAGGGCAAGGGCATCTGGGCCGCTTCGGGCGTCAACGCCGCCAACGTGGGCATGACGGCCACCGAGACCATCACCTCCAACCCCCGGGTGCTGGGCGCGGACCCGCTGGTGGTCTACCAGCCCGCGCAGGACGGTCAGCCGGAAGTGCCCGGCGGCATCGGCGAGGAGGACATCGTCTACCTCGTCCTGCCCTACATCCACTCTGCCCGGGAGGGCGTGCTTCGTCTGGGCAGACTGCTGGAGGAGTACGGCACCTATGAGATGAACGGCATCGCCTTTCAGGACGTGGACGAGATCTGGTGGCTCGAGACCATCGGCGGCCACCACTGGATGGCCCGCCGGGTGCCGGACGACGCCTATGTGGTCATGCCGAACCAGCTGGGCATCGACGCCTTCGACCTCGAGGACGCTTTTGGCGCACAGGAAAACTATCTCTGCTCGTCCGACCTGCGGGAGTTCATCCGGGACAACCACCTCGACCTTTCGCTGGACGGCTGCCTGAACCCCCGGGACGCTTTCGGCAGCCACGACGATGCCGACCATGTCTACAACACCCCCCGGGCATGGTTCATGCTTCGCCACCTCAACCCGAATACATGGGTCTGGGACGGCCCTGCCGCCGACTACGGCCCCCGGTCGGACGACCTGCCCTGGTGCATGGTGCCGGAGCGGAAGCTGACCCCGGAGGACGTGAAGTATGTGCTGTCCTCCCACTATCAGGGCACTCCCTTCGACCCCTACGCCAGCTATGGCGACAAGAGCATGAAGGGCGCTTACCGCTCCATCGGCATCAACCGCAACGACTTCATGGCCCTCATCCAGATGCGGCCTGACCTGCCCGAGGACATCCGTGCAGTGGAGTGGATCGCCTACGCCTCCAACGCCTTCAACACCATGGTGCCCTTCTACGCCAACGTGGAGCGTACCCCGGCCTACCTCGCCTGCACCACCGGCGAGGTCTCCACCGACAGCTTCTACTGGGTGAGCCGGATGATCGCCGCCATGGCCGATGCCTCCTATGCCAAGAGCCTCATCCATGTGGAGCGGTACGAGGAGGGCGTCCTTTCCGCCAGCCGTGCCCTGCTGAACCAGTACGACAGAAAGATCTCTGCCGCCGAAGAGGGCCAGCGTGCCGCCCTGCGGGAGGAGGCCAACACCGCCATCGCCGCCGAGCTGAAGAAGCGTGCCGCCGATACGCTGGACAAGGTCCTCTTTGAGCTGAGCAGCGGCATGAAGAACGCCTACGCCCGTTCGGACGCTTGAGAAGCCGTTTTTATAAGCATTGCACACCGTCTGAACGGTCTTTTTGCCCGCATACTGCGTTGCTTTCCCTTGTAATCCACCAAGGATTACTGCGGAAAATCGCCTTGCCTGCGGGGCAAAAACTCTCGTCATCCGGCGCACCCTGCTTACGAAAACAGCTTCTAAAACCGTCAAAATCGGTCAGACAGAGTCATGAAATCGCCATCCGCCCCGGGACAGAACGCTCCGGGGCGGATTTTTTGTGCTCTTTTGCGGGTTGTATCCTACTGTTTGTGCAGAGTGACTGATTTTAGGAGATATATTTTGGCAGATGAATTGACGGAAGGTGATTGATTTTGACGGATGATTTGCTATAATACAGACAGAAACAGTCAAAACGATTCAAACACAACCAGAATCGTGCAACAGGAGGGATAAAGATGTTGGCAGAAGAGAGGCTGGCCCGCATCATGAAGCTTCTGAGCCAGCAGCGCACCGCGACGGTGCAGGAGCTTTGCGAGGCGCTGGATGCCAGCGAATCCACCATCCGCCGCGACCTGAACGAACTGGACCGGATGGGCAAGGTGAACAAGGTGCACGGCGGCGCGACGCTGCCCGACAGCCAGTTCCTCGCCGACGAGCCGACGATGGCCGCGAAGGAAGCGCTGGCCGTCGCCCAGAAAAAGTGTATCGCCAAGGCGGCTGCGGCCCTCATCACCGCAGAGGACTTCGTCTTTCTGGATGCAGGCAGCACCACGCTGGCCCTCGTCCGGGAGCTGAATGGCCCGGCGCTGGATGCCCGGTACGTCACCAACGGCGTGGCCCACGCCCGGACGCTGGCCCAGAAGGGCTGCAAGGTCTTTCTGCTGGGCGGGCTGCTGCGGCCCGAGACAGAGGCCATCATCGGCGCTGCGGCCCTTTACAGCCTGCAGCAGTACAACTTCACGAAGGCTTTTCTGGGGGCCAACGGCGTGGCGCTGGACGCCGGATTCACCACCCCCGACCCCGAAGAGGCAGCGGTCAAGGCCACGGCGGTGCGGCGGGCCAAAGAAGCGTGGTTCCTTGTGGATGACTCCAAGTTCGCCCGCGTCTACCCGGCGGTCATCGCCGAGCTTTCCGGCGGTGCGATCCTGACGAACCATTGTCCGAATCCAAAATACAGACAATTCACTCTGATAAAGGAGGCAGCAGAATGATCTACACAGTAACATTCAACCCGGCCATCGACTATGTCGTGCGGCTGGATAGGCCGCTGGAGGTGGGCGAGGTGAACCGCGCCAAGGGCGAGGACTGCGTGCTGGGCGGCAAGGGCATCAATGTGTCCGGCGTGCTGGCCGAGCTGGGATGCCGGAGCACGGCGCTGGGCTTTGTGGCCGGTGAGACGGGGGCATGGCTCGAGCGGGGCTTGGCCGCGCAGGGCATCACCACCGACTTCATCCATCTCGCGCAGGGCATGACGCGCATCAACGTCAAGATCAAGGCCGGGCAGGAGACCGAGCTGAACGGTGCAGGCCCCGACATCCCCGAGAGCGCGATGGGGCAGCTGGAAGCCCAGCTCGACCAGCTGGCAGAGGGAGACATCCTCATTCTGGCGGGCAGCATCCCGTCCAGCCTGCCCCAGACCACCTACGAGCGTCTGCTGGCCCGTCTGGAAGGCCACGGCGTCCACACGGTGGTGGACGCCACCCGCGACCTGCTGGTGAACGTATTGCAGTATCACCCCTTCCTCATCAAGCCCAACAACCACGAGCTGGGCGAGATCGTGGGGCGCACCCTCACTACCGACGCCGACATCACCGCTGCTGCCCGCACCTTACAGGAAAAGGGCGCACGGAACGTGCTGGTGAGCATGGCCGGGGATGGCGCGCTCCTGCTGGACGAGAAGGGCGAAGTCCACCGCATCGGCACCCCCAAGGGCAGGGTGGTCAACAGCGTGGGCGCAGGCGACAGCATGGTGGCCGGCTTTGTGGCGGGCTACCTGCGCAGCGGCAGCTATCGGGAGGCCCTCCGGCTGGGCACTGCCTGCGGCAGCGCCACCGCATTCAGCCTCGGGCTGGCAAAGAAGGAAATGATCGACGCCCTGTTGGCGACGATTTAAGAGATAGAAGGAGGAGAACACTATGCGAATCACGGAATTGTTTACGGAACAGTCCATCGCACTGGACGAGGCCCAGCAGGACCGCAGCCAGATCATCGACCGTCTGGTGGAACTGCAGGCGACCCATGGCAACATCAAGGACAAGGAGGCATACAAAAAGGGCCTCTACGCCCGCGAGGACGAAGGCTCGACCTATGTGGACAACGGCATCACCGTCCCCCACGCCAAGTGCGATTGCGTCACCCGGCCCAGCCTCGCGGCTCTCCGCCTGAGCACCCCGGTGCAGTACAACGCCGAGGACGACGGCAAGACCGACCTGCTGTTCGCCATCGCAGCGCCCCGGAATGGCAGCCTCCACGTCGATATGCTGGCCCGCATGATGCAGATGCTCATGAATGAGGACTTCGTGGAGAAGCTGCGCACCGCCAAGACCCCGGCGGACTTCCTCGCCGCCATCGACGCGCAGGAGGAAGAGCAGTTCGGCGATGAGAGCTTCACCGATCAGGAGGTCAATGTGGGCTACCGGGTGCTGGCTGTCACCGCCTGCGTCAACGGCATCGCCCACACCTACATGGCCGCTGAGGCCCTGAACAAGGCCGGTGCAAAGATGGGTGTGCCCATCAAGGTGGAGACCAACGGCTCCGACGGCGCAAAGAACATCCTGACCAAGGACGAGATCGCCAACTGCGACGGCATCATCGTGGCGGCGGAAAAGAAGATCGAGACGGCCCGCTTCGACGGCAAGCCTGTCCTCTTCACCCGGGTGGACGACGGCATCCACAAGCCCGAGGAGCTTATCCGGAAGATCACCTCCGGCGAAGTCCCCGCTTTCCACGCAGAGGGCGGCGCACAGGCCGCAGAGGACGCCTCTGCCACCGACAGCTTCGGCCGCAGCCTCTACAAGAACCTGATGAACGGCGTCTCCCATATGCTGCCCTTCGTGGTGGGCGGCGGTATCATGATCGCGCTGGCCTTCCTACTGGACGATTACAGCATCGACCCCGCAAACTTCGGCATGAATACCCCGCTGGCCGCCTTCTTCAAGACGGTGGGCAGCGCAGCCTTCAGCTATATGCTTCCCATTCTGGCGGGCTTCATCGCCATGTCCATCGCTGACCGTCCGGGTCTGGCCGTCGGCTTCGCAGGCGGCGTGCTGGCCATGAACGGCACCAACTTCGCCGGCATTGCTGCCGGTGAGACCACCGGCGTCTCCGGCGGCTTCCTCGCCGCCCTGTTGGCCGGCTTCGTGGCCGGTTATGTGGTGGAGTTCCTCAAGAAGATCACCGAGAAGCTCCCCGCCAGCCTCAACGGCATCCGTCCCATGCTCATCTACCCGCTGGGCGGCATCCTCATCGTGGGCGCGGTCATGTGCGGCATCAACCCCGTCATGGGCATGATCAACACCGCTGTGACCAACTGGCTGAACGCCATGGGCGGCACCTCCAAGGTCCTGCTGGGTGCGATCGTGGCCGGTATGATGAGCATCGACATGGGCGGCCCCTTCAACAAGGCAGCTTACGTCTTCGGCACCGCAGCCCTCGCCTCCGGCAACTATGAGGTCATGGCCGCTGTTATGGTGGGCGGCATGGTGCCTCCTATCGCCATCGCCCTCTCCACCACCTTCTGCCCCAAGAAGTGGACGGCCGATGAGCGCCGCAACGGCATCGTGAACTACGTCATGGGCCTCTGCTTCGTCACGGAGGGTGCGATCCCCTACGCCGCTGCCGACCCGCTGCGCGTCCTGCCCAGCTGCGTCATCGGTGCAGCCCTCTCCGGTGCTCTGTCCATGACCTTCGGCTGCGCCCTCCGCGCTCCTCATGGCGGCATCTTCGTCTTCCCGGTGGTGGACCATGCGGTGATGTACTGTGTGGCTCTGGCCATCGGCAGCGTCGTGGGCGCGGTCATCCTGAGCCTGCTCAAGAAAAACCGCACCGAGGAGTAACGAAAAGCCATCCTCTTCTTTTTCAGGTATCAATCGCCAAAGGCCCCCACCCGGCAGCACCGGGTGGGGGCCTTTGGTATGGGAGATGCAGTTGATACGGCTCTCCCCTTGGGAGAGCTGGCGCGCAGCGCCTGAGAGGGCAAGGGCGCTGACAAAGGGCACAAAGGCGACGATGGCATCGCTCTTGCAAAGAGTCTGCCCATCGCTATGCAGCGGCTTTTTCATACCGGGCCTGCCCTCTCCGTCTGCTTCGCAGCCACCTCTCCCAAAGGGAGAGGCTTTGGCAGGGAGGAAAAAGGCATAGAAAACACAAAAACCCGCCTGGCAGCGGGTTTTTGTGTATAGAGGGGTGGGAAAGTATATAAAGTGGTGAATCGCATCATTGGACGGCAGCGTGTCGTGCCCGAACACCGGAAGACCGGCGGCACAGCGGAAACTCTGAGGCGTTGCCTTGCAGTATGTATTATACCCGAATTTATTTTCTTGTCAAATGCAAAATTTTGGTTTTGCTTTAATTTAACACTTTACTTTTTGACCAAAACTTTATATAATTAAAGGCGGCAAAACGAAAACTGACTTTTGCACGGGTTGTGCTATTGCTACAACAATAAAACTTTACTTTCGAAAAATTTTGGATAATGTAACATATTTCAAAAGGAGTACTTTTTCCATGGACGATTTGGACCGCAAGATTCTCGCCCTCCTCGCAAAGAATGCCCGTATGCCGGTGAAGGAGATCGCCGAAAAGGTGGCACTGACCAGCCCCGCCGTCTCCAGCCGCATCCATAAGCTGGAAACCGACGGCATCATCAGCGGCTACACCGTGATGCTCAACCGCCCCGCCGACCGGGTCTATGTGGACGCCCTCATCAGCCTGTCGGTGGCCCCGTCCCAGCGCGACGAACTGGTGGAGCTGATGCAGAACAGCAAGGAGGTGCTGCAGTGCTACCACGTCACGGGCGCTTACACCTTCCTCATCAAGGTGAGCTGCGGCAGTATGCCCCAGCTGGAGCACCTGATCTTGCAGTTCCAGAAACTGGGAACGACCAGCACCCAGATCATCCTCTCGACGCCCGTGAACCACGGTGACCTTGAGGCCATGATGCTCTGAGTTCACAGAACTGTTACATCTGCGGTGCAATTTTCGCCCGCTGTGGGACGTTTATCGAATAGCAGCGCTGAAACATCAAATACTATCGCTGTGTACCGAAAAATTCCACCCTGCGAACGAAAGGATAAAACTGAATATGAAACGTATCATTGCTTGTCTGATGGCCGGTATCCTGATGCTGGCTCTGGTGGGCTGCGGCACGTCCGGCAGCTCTTCTGCGGCCGCAAAGAAGGACTATACCCAGATCCTCCACGACGCCCGCAGTGATGAGGACAACGAGTATCTGATGATCTTCACCAAGGGAGAAGACGGCAAGTTCACCGCCCAGTACGGCTACAGCGCCGAATACGAGGCTGACCAGCTCTCCGATGAGGTGGCCAACATGATGATGCCCCTGCTGGGCCTCGAGGACGGTATGTACGACGACTTTGCCGCCTCCGTCTCCGGCATGATGGTCAGCGTCTACGGCGTGGCCATCGTCAAGCCCGCAGAGGGCAGGACGCAGGATGTCGTCGATGCGATGGATGCCTACGTCCAGAGCCAGCAGAAGGCGATGGAGCGGTATCTGGAGGACCAGTACGAGATCGCCTGCGCAGCCCGGGTCGTGACCGTCCCCACCGGCGAGGTGGTCATGGTCTGCTGCGAGGACAGCGACACCGTCCTCGAAAATATCAAAAAAGCTCTGGCTGCATAATCCCCCTGTGCACCAAAAAAGCCCCCGCTTCCGGCTGGAAGCGGGGGCTTTGCGTTATCGGTCGTTACGGATTCTCGATGGCGTTCACGAGCTTGTTTGCGATGTAGGCATGGCCCTTGATGGTGGGATGCACGTCAAGGGTGGTCTCGGTGTTGGGGATGGCCACATAGGTCAGGTCGTAAGTCTTTGCGATCTGCTTCTCAAACTTGTTCAGCTTGTTGAAGTAGCTGCGCCAGCAGGGGATGAGAGGCACGGGGTTGGTGTAGCCGATGAGAATGATCTGCGCGTCCGGGTTCAGCTTGCGGATCTCCTGCACGATGGAGATGAGGGCGGCGGAGGTCTTGGGGTAAGTCTCGTCGCAGATCTTGCTCATGCCGGAGAAGAAGAGGTTCCATGTGGCGTCCGTCTCTGCCTTGGTCAGCTTCATGTCCTTGATGCTGCGGTAGATGGTGGACATGGTGGAACCGGAGCCTTCGCTGCGCAGATCACCGGCCAGAATGGTGGCGGCCAGCTTCTCGCTCTTCCAGTTGGTGGCGTTGCCCAGACCCACGATGCAGGGGACGAAGGCGTCGTTGGAGCCGATCTGGACCGAGATGACGTCGGCCTTGCGGATGTAATCCTGAAACTCCGGGTAGTTGTACTCGCAGCCGGAGGCCATATTCATCTGAGGCATCTTGCCATACTGGATCATATCCGCGAGGTCGGGGGCCGTCAGGGCCGGCAGACCGAGGTTGATGGCGTGGTCACGGTCGAGGCCGAGCGTCTCCGCCACCTTGCCGACGTAGCAGTTGGGGGAGTAGCCTTTGAAGTTGGGGGCCATATCGACGCTGTAGCCAGCGCGTGCGCTGTACTGGACATCGGCCAGACCGACGCCGGCGCAGATGCTGTCGCCCAGTGCGACGTAGGTGAGCTGCTTATCCTCTTTTTCTTCAGAGACCGCAGCTTCGGCTGCAGAGGGGTCCGGGTCGGCCTTGGCCGTCTCGGTGGCAGAGGCCTCGGCGTCTGCCGGGGTCTCGGGCTGCAGGGCAGCTTCCGGATTCAGGGTAACGATAACGTGGTCATCGCTGGCGGCAGCGGTATCGGCGGCTGTGTCAGCGCCCTCAGCCAGTGCGGGGACGCTGAACATCGACACCAGCAGCAGGGCGGAGACGGCCAGACTTGCAAAACGCTTGTTCATGGCAGAAAAATCCTTTCGTGAGATCAATAGTCGCGGGGAGAGATGTCGGCCTCGAGCTGACGGTAATCGATCTTGCCCACAGGGGTCATCGGCATCTCAGGGATGAACTTGTAGGCCACGGGCTGGACATATTCGGGCAGCTCCTCGGCGCACATCCGCTCCAGCTCCCGCACCACCTGCTTTTTCTTGGCCGTGGTGTCAGGCTTGAGCACGACGTAGACGAAGGGCAGACGGCCCTGCACATGATCCTTGTCGGCGCAGCCCACCACAGAGCACTGATGGACAGCCGGGTGGCGGCTGATGACGTTTTCGATCATAGAGGGGAAGACCTTGAAGCCGTCGTGGCGGATGATGAGGCGCTTGATGCGGGAGTCGAGGAAGACGAAGCCGTCCTCATCCAGATAGCCGATGTCGCCGGTGTGCACCCAGATGCGGCCATCGGGGTGGCGGCGGAGGATCATGTCCGTCTCGTCGGGCTTGTTGTAGTAGCCCTTCATGGTGGTGGGGCCGGAGATGCACAGCTCACCCCGCTCGCCGATGGGCAGCTCCTTGTCCGTGCCCGGCTCGAAGGCGGCGACGAGGGTGTTGACCATCGGGATGCCGACGCTGCCCAGCTTGTTGTTCGTGCCGGCGGCGACGGTGGCAGCGGAGGCCACCTCGGTCATGCCGTAGCCCTTGGCGATCGGGTAGCGGACGCCATGGGCGGCGAGGAAGTCGTTGACGGTCTGCTCTGCGCCCCGGGCGATGGCGTCGCCGCCGGCGGCGTAGTTGAGGATGAAGGAGAGGTCCTTATCCCGCAGCTTGGGGTCAGCGGCCAGCTGCTGGTAGTGGGCGGGCACGCCGAACATATGCTCGGGCTTGTACTTGAGCACCAGACTGCCCAGCTTGGCCGGGTCGAGGTTGGGGATGATGATGACCGTGAAGCCCAGCACCAGCGGCAGATGGACGCCGCAGGCGTAGCCGTAGGCAATGAAGGGGGGCATGATATTCATGAGCTTCTGGCCCCGGTGGAACAGCTTATCGTAGGCACGGAACTGCTGCGCGATGGCGTTGAAGCTGTTGTCGGTGAGCATGACGCCCTTGGGAGAGCCGGTGGTGCCGCCGGTGTGGACCACGACACAGGCATGGTCGGGGTCGTAAGGCTCGGCAGCGGTGCTCTGGTTCTTGCCGTTTGCGATGAACTGCTTCCAGCGGATGGCGTTGGAGGCGTACTTGTTCTTGTCGGGGGTGGTCAGCCTATAGCCCACGGCCATCACCGGGGGCAGGGAGTCGGCCGGAGAGAGGACGATGACCTTTTCCACGTTGGTGCGCTTGGCGGCCTGACGGCAGCGCTCGTACACGACGTTCAGGCAGACCAGAAGATGGGAGTCCACCTCCTCGATGTACTCGTGGATGCCCTCGACGCTGTAGCGGGGGTCTACGAGGTTCAGGGTGGCGCCGATCATGTCTGCTGCATAGAACAGGGCGATGACCTCGGGGGTCATGACGCTCACGACCGTTATGATGTCGCCCTTCTGGACGCCGACGCCCCGCAGGGCGGCGGCAGTCTTCTTGACGTTGACGATGAGGTCAGCATAGGTGAACTTCCGGCCGTAGTAATCCAGCGCGGTGTCGTTCAGATGGTTTTTGTTCCGCTGGCAGACATATTCGAATGCCGAGACGGTGGGAATGGTCTGCTCAATGTACTTCTGATCGTAATATTTGAGCCAAGGCCGAGCCTGAGATGCGTAAATGGGATCCTGCGTCATCATCGATTCCTCATTCCTTTATGTTTGTAGGCCCCGGAAGGGGCGGGTCTTCTGTTTTGTTCCAATGCCACTCCTGCTATTGTAGTAGAGCGGGGGACAAAAGTCAATAAACAGGGGAAGAACAATGAGGAAAACGCAAGAAAAAGTTTACAATTCGCGGCACCATGCCTCGGCCTCGGCGGCACTGCAGAGCACCCAGTGGCGGGGCCGCAGCTCCCGCCACTGGGGAGCCTCGGCGGAGTAGTCGTGGATGGCGGGGTCGTAGACCAGCAGCTTTTTCTGCCGCTCGCGGCGGGGGCTGGGCATCGGGATGGCCGACAGCAGGCTCCGGGTATAGGGGTGGATGGCGTGCGTCACCAGCTCTTCGGCGTCGGCCAGCTCCACGATGTCACCCTTGTGGATGACGGCGATGCGGTCGGAGATGTACCGCATGACCGAGAGGTCGTGGGCGATGAAGAGGTAGGTGATGCCGCGCTCTTTTTGCAGGTGGCGCAGCAGGTTGAGCACCTGTGCGCGGATGGACATATCCAGCGCCGAGATCGGCTCGTCGGCGATGATGAACTCCGGCTCCACGATGAGGGCGCGGGCGATGCCGATGCGCTGCCGCTGGCCGCCCGAGAACTCGTGGGGGAAGCGGGAGGCGAACTCCGGCAGCAGGCCCACATCCAGCAGCGCCTGCCGGACTTTTTCGTCCCGCTCGGCGGCGGAGAGGTCGGGCCGGACGTTCATCAGGCCCTCGCCCACGATGTAGCTCACCTTGGCGCGCTCGTTCAGGGAGGATTGGGGGTCTTGGAAGATCATCTGCATCTCCTTGATGACCTGCCTGTCCAGTGCGTGGGAAATTTTGCCGTTGATCTGCTGGCCCTTGTAGAGCACCTGACCGCCGGAGGTGGGCAGGATGCGCATGATGGCCCGGCCGATGGTGGTCTTGCCCGAGCCGGACTCGCCCACCAGACCGAAGGTCTCGCCCTTATAGATGGTAAAGTTTGCGTTCTTGACGGCCTTGTAGGCTTTGCGGCCGGAGCCGTAAGTCACCTCGAGGTCTTTCACCTCGAGCAATACTTCGCGTTCGTCTGCCATGTTACTTGACCTCCTCTTGCAGCATCCGCACAGCGGCGGGCGGCTCTATCTTGGGTGCGCGGGGGTCGAGCAGCCACGTCTTGGCCCGGTGGGTCGCGCTGACGTCGAAGTAGGGGGGACGCTTGACGAAGTCAATCTTCAGGGCCAGCGGGTTGCGGGGCGCAAAGGCGTCGCCGCGGATCTCCGTAAAGAGGTTCGGGGGCGTGCCCTGAATGTTGAACAGGTCCTCGCCCTTCACGCCCATCTGGGGCATACTGGACAGCAGCGCCCATGTATAGGGGTGGCGGGGGTCGTAGTAGATCTCGTCGGAGGTGCCGATCTCCACGATGTCGCCTGCGTACATGACGGCCACCCGGTCGGCGATGTTGGCCACGACGCCGAGGTCGTGGGTGATGAGGATGATGGTCAGATTGTACTTGACCCGCATCTCCTTCAGCAGCTCGAGGATCTGGGCCTGAATGGTCACGTCCAGAGCCGTCGTCGGCTCGTCGCAGATCAAAATCTGGGGGTTGCAGGCCACGGCGATGGCGATGACGACGCGCTGGCGCATACCGCCCGAAAACTCATGGGGATACTGCTTGAAGCGGACCTCCGGGTCGGCGATGCCGACATCCCGCAGGTATTCCAGCGTCTTCTCCTTGGCCGCAGCGCCTTTGAGGCCCTGATGCAGCTCCACGGCTTCCATGATCTGGTCGCCGATGGTCTTCAGGGGGTTCAGGCTGGTCATGGGGTCCTGCATGATCATGGCGATCTCATGGCCCCGGACCTTCAGCCAGTCCTTCTCCTTTTTCAGCGCGGAGAGGCGGATGGGCTGGTGGTCGTCGGCTCCGAAGTAGTCGATGGTGCCCGAGGTGATGGAGCCGTTGGAGTCCAGCAGGCCCATGAAGGACTTGGTGAACACGCTCTTGCCCGAGCCGGACTCGCCCACGATGGCGAGGACCTCGCCGTGGTAGACGTCGAGGTCGATGCCGCGGATGGCGTGGAGGATCTTTCCACGCAGATTGAATTTGATGTTGAGATCCCGCACCGAGAGGATCAGTTCGTTCTTTTTCATCCCTGTGCCTCCTTACTGCAGATGGTTCTTCGGGTCGGCTGCGTCGGAGAAGGCGTTGCCGATGAGATAGAACGCGATGGTGACGAAGCTGAGGATGATGGTGGGGTAGAGCAGCTGATAGCGCAGTCCGGCCTGCATCATGACCTTGCGGCCATCGTTGATGAGGTTGCCCAGCGAGGGAGTCTCCACCGAGAGGCCGAGGCCGATGTAGGTGATGAACACCTCACTGCCGATGGCGGCGGGGATGGTCAGGGCCATCCGCAGCATGATGACCGACACGAGGTAGGGCAGCAGGTTGCGCAGCACGATGCGGGCGGTGGGGGTGCCGATGCAGCGGGATGCCACGTTGTAGTCACGGTCGCGGATGATGAGGATCTGGTTGCGGATGAAGCGCGCCATGGCGATCCAGCCTGTGATGGACATACCGAGGATGAGGGTCTTGACGCTGGGGCTGGCGACGTAAGAGATCAGGATGAGGATGATGGTGGAGGGCACATTGTCACAGATGTTGTACAGCTCGGTGAAGAAGAAGTCCAGCTGGCGGACATAGCCCCAGAGCACGCCCACCGTGATGCCCACGACGGCCTCGATGAGGGCCACGAAGAAGGCGATGGTCAGGCTGGTGCGTGCGCCGGCCCAGATGCGTGCCCACAGGTCCTGTCCGATGGCGTTGGAACCCCAGATGAAGCCATCCTCACCGGGGGCAATGTTGCGGTACTGGACGCCGGTGAGGGGGTCCACGGCGCAGAAGTTGGGGTCTGCCTGCCCGGGCAGATAGGGCTGGAGGAATGCGAAGGCCACCACGGCGATGAGGGCGGCGAGGAGGATGACCGCGATGCGGTTCTTGAAGAATGCACGGAAGGTGCTGCCCCAGTAGCTGTAATTGGAGTAGGAGGTGGCCTCGGCCCGCTCCTCGCTGAACCCGGCGGGGGTGAACAGCTCTTCTTCGGGCAGCTCTGCCCATGCGGCGGGGCCGTCCGCCTGCAGTTTGTCCAGCTGTGCTTCCAGCTGGTGCGCTTTTTCATCTTTCATACGGAAAAGCATTATCGGCCACCTTCTTTCTTGCCAAAGCTGATGCGGGGATCGATGAGCACCATGAGCAGGTCGCCCAGAATGAGGCCGATGATGCCCACGCAGGCGTAGAGCAGGACGATGCCCTGCACCATCGTGTTGTCGTGGCGCTGGACGCAGGTGACCAGCAGACCGCCCATGCCGGGGATGCTGTAGAGGCTCTCGATGTAGATGGAGCCGACTACCGTGTTGAGGAAGGCGGAGGGAATGTACTGCACCAGCGGAACCATCGCGTTGCGGAAGATGTGGCGGAGGGCGATGTTGTTCTCGCTGACGCCCTTGGCCCGGGCGAGGCGGACGTAATCCTTGTTGCTCTCGTCCACCATGTACCGGCGCAGCCACATGGCGTAGAACGCCACATTGCCGAGGCTCATGGAGCAGACGGGCAGCACCCAGTACTTCCAGTTGGAGGTGTCGAAGAGCAGGCCCACGCCCAGCGCGGTAGTGCCGTACATCTGGATGTAGAGGTAATACACCGCCGCAGGCACGGCCTGAATGAGCACGATGATGGCCGTGCCCAGCTTGTCGGGCCAGCGGCTCTTGAACCGGCCCATGAACAGGCCCATCGGAATGCCGATGACGAGGCTCAGCAGCATGGCGAAGACGCCCATCTGGATGGAGATGGGCAGCTTCTTGGCAAGGATGCTGGTGACGGAGGCGTTGACCTTATAGATGTGGCTCACGCCGAGGTCGCCGTGGAGGGCATTCACCCAGAAGCGGCCGACCTGCACCGGCAGCGGGTCCAGCAGGCCCATCGACTGCAGGCCGGCCTGAATCTGGGCCTCGGTCATTTTTTCGTAGTTTGCAAAATAGCCTTCCACCGGCATCAGCCGCAAAAGGCAGAATACGAGCGTGACGATGACAAACAGGGTCAGGATCGAGCGCCCGATGCGTTTCGCCAGATATTTGAGCATATCTGTGCGCACCCCTCTCTTTTATTTAATGAATGTCGGATAGGAATAGAATACAACAAAAAACTACTTTTGGAAAGTGATTTGGCAAAGTTTGCTCTAAAAATTCATCTGAGAGCCTTCAGAAATAAAAAGCCCTCCGCTTTCCCGGGGGAAAACGGAGGGCGGCAGAACGGTCAGAAAAGCTTAGCGGGCGTCGCGGTTGGCCTCGTACTCGCTCATGGAGACATAGTGGTCGAGGACGTGGATGCCCTTCAGGCGCTTGTTGGAGAAGCCGGTGGAAGCATACTGGCCCTCCCAGTAGTTCAGGCGGGTGGCGATGTAGGCCGGGACGCTCATGCCCATGGGGACGACGAGGGCGTTGTTGATGAGGGAAGCCTCGGCGTTGGCGAAGGCATCGTAGCGGGCGTTGATGTCATCGGTGATCTCCACAGCGGCTTCGATGGCCTTCATGTAGTTCATGACGGCGTCAGCGGTGTCGCCGGTGATGAAGCCGTCCTCGACGCCGGTGCGCAGGAAGGCGTAGCGGCTGCCGCGTGCGCCCTCGGCCTGATAGAAGGGGTCGGTCTCGGTCTGGGGGTCGGAGTAGTCTGCGCCCCAGTTGCACAGCAGGAAAGCGAACTTGCCGTTGCGGCGGACGCTGGACAGGAAGCTGTCGGAGGGGCCGGCGGTGATGACGATATTGATGAAGTCAAAGCCGTCGTTCAGCACGCCCTCGAGCTGCTGCTTGAGCACCTGACACTGCTTGTCCCAGTCGGTGGAGGAGGGGTTGTAGGGCAGCTGCACCTTGATGGGGAAGGTGACGCCTGCGGCGGTCAGCTCGGGGATGGCGGCGTCGCGGTACTCCTTGGCCTTGGCCTCGTCGAAGAACTCGGTGATGTTGGCGAGGTCGCCGCACTTCAGGTAGTCCACGCCGTCAGCGTTGGCGCAGAAGCTGGGGGGCGTGATGGTGTTCAGCTTGTAGTTGTCGTAGCCCTCGGGTGCCTTGACGGCCAGCGTGACGGAGTTGTTGATGCCATAGAGGAAGGACTTACGGAAGTTGGTGTTGTTGATGGCCTTGGCCCAGTTCTCCGGCTCATACTCGGCGTCCATGCCCTCCACGCTCCAGTTGGAGAACTCGTGGGAGAAGGGCATGAAGTTGAACATATAGAAGTAGGTGTAGTTGGTGTTGGGGCGGTCCATGGACACCATATCCTTGGTGGTGTCGTCGGCCAGCCAGCTGTCGAGGATGTCGGAGCCGATGGTGGCCTCATCGATCTCGCCGCGCTTGATCATCTCGGGGCCGTTGACGCTGGCCTCGGCGTTGTAGATGCGGCTGATGGTGTCGATGAAGACGTTGGCGGCGTCGTAGTTCTCGGGGTTCTTCTTCATGACCCAGGTCTCCAGAGACTCATAGGCGGCCAGATAGAATGCGCCGCAGCTGTAGGTGGTCTCTGCGCTGGTGGCGAACTGGTCGCCGGTCTCCTCCAGCAGCGGGCCGTAGGCCGGCTCATAGGGCAGGTAGCACAGCAGGCTCAGGAAGCCCGGGAAATCATAGGTCAGGGTGTAGGTCAGGGTGTGCTCGTCCACAGCGGTGACGCCCACGGCTTCGAAATCCACGGGTGCATAGGTGGCGGGGTCTGCGCCGGGGGCGGCGACGGTGACGACGCCGTCGGCATCCACGGTGTAGGTGGTGCCGTCCTCGTCCACGACGCCGGTGTTGGCGTTGTTCAGGTAGACGTGGTAGCTGTAGTAGTCGTCAGCGCCTGCGATGTAGCCGGTGACGAGGCCCACGTTGGAGGCGGCGTAATCCGGGGTCAGGACGTACTTCAGGGCGTCCACGAAGTCCTGCGCCGTGACGGGAGCGACGACCTCGCCGTTGCAGTCCACCCAGTTCTCCTCCCGCAGATGGAACGTCCAAGTCAGAGTGTCGGCATCCCAGTCCCAGCTGGTGGCCAGACCCTCGCGCATGACGCCCTTGTTGTCGTACTCGACCAGAGTGTCCACGCAGTTTGCGCCGACGACCATCTCAAGGTCGGTGCCGGTGGTCAGGTAGTTCAGGGTGGCAGGCTGGCTGTCGTACAGGATGGTGTAGCTGGAGCCGGAGGAGGCTGCGCCGGAGGCGCTGCCGGAAGAAGAGCCGCCGCAGCCGGTCAGCAGGCCGGCTGCGCAGGCACCGGCGGCTGCCAGACCGCTGGCCTTCAGGAACTGACGGCGGGAGATGGAAGTGTTCATCATAAATTCCCTCTTTTCTTGTTGTTGCTGTACAGGGACAGCATTCGCGTTGCGCGGTGCCCGCTGTTTCCCGTCAGCGGACAGTTGGGCTGTTTTTATGAAAAAAGAGCAACGGAAAACCATCCGTTACTCCTTTGTAACAGTCCCGGCCATCAAATAAGTGGTCAAGACTGAGTATAGCATTGATTTGCGGCCGCGTCAATCCTTTTTGGCAAGAGCGGCTGCTTCTGCTGCGGCAACAGTTGTCTCCGCAACGGCGGCAGGCGCTGCGACGGCCGGGGCAGCGGCTTCTGCGGCAGCTGCATTCTCCGCGGCCAGCTCTGCGGCAGCGGCCTTGGCGGCTTCTTCCGCAGCCTTGCGGGCCTCCCGCTCGGCGATCCGCTCTTTGGCGCGGGCAGCGGCCTCCTCCTGACGCTGCTTGGTGCGGCGCTTGATGCGGCAGACCGAGCAGATGCCCTCGGCGCTGTTCGGCGCGATGGGCTTGCCGCAGTCGGCACAGAGAGTCTTGCTGCATTTGTAGACGCTCACCGGGCCGAGGGTGGTCAGCTGGCGCAGCTTCATGCCGTCGATGCCGCTGTTCGAGCAGGCTGCGACACAGACGCCGCACTCGCTGCACTTCCACGGCGTGACGACCACGCGGGTCTGCCCGTCGGGCAGGTCCTCCAGCTTGAGCGCACCGGAGCGGCAGGCCTTTTCACACTTGCCGCAGCCGAAGCACTTCTGGGTGAAATTGGGCAGATACCAGCCGTAGCGCAGCGGCGTCTCGGAGGCAGCCTTGAGCTGCTTGGTCCGCTGGTGGAGCATGAGGCGGAAGTCGGCGGCGCTGTCCTCCTCGCTGCGCAGGCCGGGCAGCATCTGCAGCAGCTTCTTGGTGCCGGCGCGGGAGCCTTCGGTCATGTGGGAGAACATCTCCCGGCGGCTCAGCTCCTGCACATGGTAGGGGGCGTCCTCCTGCTGGTAGGCCAGCGTGACCCGGCTCTCGAAGAGCTGGGGGCCGAGGAACTCCACGAGGCGGGTCAGCTCCTTGCGCAGCTGGGCAGCGCAGGCGTCGTTCTCGCACTCGCCGCAGGGGGTCAGATCCAGCACGAGCTTCTTGTTCAGGGCGAGATAGGCCAGCGTCTCCCATGAGAAGGCGGCCACGCAGGCGCGGACGGCGGTATTCTTCCGGCTGCTCTTCTCGCAGCCCAGCCAGAGGGTGTCATTGTCGGTGTCGGCCAGCGAGGTGTCCCGCTGCACCTGTTCGGGCGAGGGCACGATGCAGCCCGAGCGGCAGACCGAGACGCAGAGGCCGCAGTCGGTGCAGGGGTCCCAGTCCTTGACGAGGTTGGGGCGGGTGAAGATGGCGTCGCCGTAGGGGCAGATGTCCTTGCAGTCGGTGCAGGGGGTGCGGTGGGGGTGGAGGTTCCAGCACTGACGGCGGACCACCTCGGGATGGGAGGTCTTCATCAGGGCATCCATGGCATAGCGGGTAAACAGACCCATAGCGGTATCACTCCTTTTCGGGGGCATCGGTCACGGTGGTGACCTGAGCGTTATCCAGCAGGAAGCGCTGCACCTTCTTTGCGGCCAGCGCAGCGGCCACAGCGTCCTCGGCCAGTGCCTTGCGGATCTCGGCCTCGGGGGTATCCTGCAGCTGGGAGAGGCGGCGGTACTCCGCGTTGACCTCCTCGGGGTGGACGACGATGCCCTCGGCCTCGGCGATGGCCCGGGCTGCCAGCACGAAGCGGATGCGGCTCTCGGCCTGTGCGCGGTAGTCCTTCTCGAGGGCTTCCGGGGTGGTGTGGCTGTTCTTGCAGTGCTGCTCGAGGGTGATGCCGCTGCGGGAGAGGCGCTCGGTCAGCAGCTTCATCTCGTTCCGGGCCGTGCGGTCAAGGATCTCAGCGGGCAGGTCTACGGTCATGTTGGCACCGGCCATGTCCAGAAGCTGTTTTCCGGCGGCGCGGTCGGCGCCCTCCTCGTGGATCTTCTGCTTCTTGGCGCGGAGGTCGGCCTTCAGCGCGTCGAGGGAGCCGAAGCCCAGACTCTTGGCAAAGGCCTCATCGGGGGCGGGAGTGACCTTCTCGGCCAGAGAGCGGAGGTTGATCTCGAACTGCGCGGTCTTGCCGGACAGCTCGGGCAGGCGGAAATCCTGCGGGTAGGTGAAGTCGAAGCGGAACACCTCACCGGCACAGTGGCCGTAGATGGCCTGCTCGGCGGCGGGCATCAGCTTGCCGTCGCCCAGCACCACCATGACATTCTCCATCCGGCTGTCGGGGATCTCCTTGCCGTCCATGTAGCCGACAAAATCCAGCAGGGCACGGAAGCCGCGCTTGGCCGGGGCGGTGGTGGGGTGGTAGACGGCGTGCATCCGGGTCTGATGCAGCACCTCGATGTCCACGGTCTTGTCGGTGACAGGGCGGACGTGGCGGGTGACGGCGAGGCCCTTGTACTGGCCCAGCTTTACTTCGGGCAGATTCTTTTTCTTCTGTTCCATAGCGGCATACTCCTTATGACGTAAGCAGCCCGGCGTGCGGCGCTGCGAGTCTTATAACAATACGTTGAATTATACACGTTTTCAGTAAAAAGGGCAAGGTCACAGCCCGTGAGCGGTGAGCCACGCTTCGGCCACCTGCGAGAACATCTCGGGATACTGGGCATCCTCTGCGGCAAAGGCGCTCAGGTAATACTCCACCTCTGCGCGGGTGGGGGCGGCGGTGCGCCGCCAGATGGTGAAGGTGGTGCCGTTGCCCATGTCGAAGCTCTGCTCAAAGGTGAAGGCGTTGTCCTTTGCGGCGAGGAAGCGCTCGTTGAGCTTGATGGACATCTCCCCGCTGCCCGCATAGGTCTGGGGGAAGGGGTCGCAGGTGATGACGTACTTCGCCTCGAAGAACTGCATGGGGAAGTTGTGGGTGCCGGGCACCGAGAAGCCGAAGGCCAGCTTGTCGTTGATAGGGGCGTCGGGCAGGCGGCAGTTCTTGAAGTGGTCGGGGTTGTAGAGCATATCGTGGGGGATCATGTAGCTGATCTCGCCCGCGTCGCAGTGGGCGTCGATCCAGTCGGCGATGGCCTGGATCTGGCCGATGTCCTTCCGGTCGTAGATGAGCTTGTCCAGCGAGATGAAATACCGGGTGGCGGGGATCTGGATGGGAAAGTGCTCGATGACGAAGCCCGGCATGGCCAGCGTGGTCAGGGGTGAGCAGCGCACCGACATGGACAGCATCAGCACGAAGGCCCAGCAGCCCAGTTTGAGGGTGCGATGGCGCTGGATGCCCTCGGCCAGTGCGGCTGCACCCAGCAGGAAGAGGAGGAAATACCCCGGCAGGAAGAGCAGGAACTGATGGGAGCCGGTGTTCTGGACCCGGGTGAAGAGCAGCAGGCTCACGACCAGCTCGCACCCTGCCAGACAGGGCAGAGCGGGCAGCTTTCGCTTTGCTGCAAAGACGAGGCCCAGCGCGATAAGGATGAGATTGAACAGGCCCAGCCGTCCGAGGTGGTAGAATGCCTCGAGGGCCAGACCGCCGCCGTTATAGTAGGAATAGCGGCCCGCGTAGTTATAGGTGAGGATGTGGGATACCATGGGCCAGAGCAGGATGACCATGGCGGCGACGGACGCAAGGCCGAAGAGGACAAGGTTCTTCCCCCGGCGGAGGGCGGCAGAGACCGCGCCGCCCTTCGCCAGCCGCACACAGCCTGCGACGAGCAGCAACACATAGGCGAAATAGTAGCCCACCACGAAATAGAGGAACCACCGGCGGGCGAGGATGATGGCGGCAGTGGCGAGGAAGATAAGGCCGAACCGGGCCGGTTCGAGGGTGTCAAAACGGAAGTCCAGCGTCAGCAGCAGGATGGCGAAGGCGAAGATGAGGCCGAACCAGTCCGGCTGTGCCAGCACGGCGCTCATCCGCAGGAAGGGATAAGCCGCCGTCAGGGTCATGCCGAAGAGGAAGTAATACATCCGGTTCTTCACGTTCAGGAGCTGGCCGACCTTCACCACGAGGCCTGCCAGAAGCACCAGCAGGGTCGGCAGGATGCAGAACACCTGACTGAAGGAGTAGGCGTCGCCGGTGTGGTCGGTCAGGCAGAAGGGAAACTCGGTGAAGAGGGTGATGAAGTTGGTGTAATCGTCGGCCATCGAGCCGAAGAGATAACGGAGGCCCCCACCGGTGCTCTGGGCAAAAGCGGCTTCGGCGTCATATTGCTTGAGCAGGTAGTTGGCGTAGTCCCAGACGTAGATAAAGCTCCGGCTCGATAACGTCCAGTAGAAATAGACGACGGCCACGGCCCAGATGCCGAAGACGACGGCCCAGTGGAAGAAAACCAGCTCGACGCCCGCCGTGCGGAGGACGCAGACCGCCAGCATGAAGAGGACGAGACAGGCCCAGAGACTGAGCAGCGGAAAAAAGAACGGGCTGGCCGGGACACCGACCCCCAAAAGGAGGAGCGCCACGGCACAGAGGCCGAGGTCCAGCCCTGCCCATTGCAGGGGCGAGAGCCGACGGAGAGCAGCAGATGGCATAGAAGGACGGTTCCTTTCGTTCAGCTTGTAAAAAGGGTGAAACACACAACTTTCCATCTAACAGTATAATGGCTGCGTCAAGGCTTGTCCAGCTGCAGAGGGCGCTGAAACGCAGAATATCCCGCCACATTCTCAGCAGACGGGATATTCTTTACCAAATATTACTTTTTGGAGTTGTGCGCTGCGGCGTCAGCCTTGGCGTTCTGGGTGCGTGCGGCCTTGCGGCGTGCGGCAGCGGCCCGCCGTGCACTGGCCTGTGCAGCCTCGGGGCGGGGCGCTTCGGGGGTGAGCCGGAACATCCGGCTGCCCATGGCAGGCAGGTCCACCGTGAGGGTGTAGTCCCGGCCATAGACGCCGCCGTCGGTGGTGTGGAGCGCCTTGGGCTTCGACTTGTCCGCACCGCCCCAGCAGGGGGCTTCGGTGTTCAGCAGCTCTTCGGCCCCGGCGGGGAAGCGCAGGTAGAGGGGGAACTTCTTGTGGGCGGTGTTCTGGGTGTTCATGACGCAGAGGATGGTCTGGCCTGCGCCCTTGCGCAGCCATGCATACACGCCCTCGTCCCGGCTCTCGCTGGCGACCCACTCAAAGCACCGGGGGTCATATTCGCCCGCATAAAGGGCAGGCTGGGTGGCGTAGAGGCGGCTGAGGGAGGCGAAATACTTCTGGAAAGCGTCGTGGAAGGGATACTGGAGCAGGCCCCAGTCCAGCTCCCGCTTTTCGTCCCACTCCCGGAAATGGGCGATCTCGTTGCCCATGAAGTTGAGCTTTTTGCCCGGGTGAGCATACATATAGAAATAAAGGGTGCGCAGCTGGGCGCATTTTTCCTCGTAGGTGCCCCAGAGCTTGTCGATGATGGTCTTTTTGCCATGGACGACTTCGTCGTGGCTCAGAGCCAGCAGGTACAGCTCATTGTAGAAATAGTGCATACTGAAGATGATCTTTCCGTATGCATTGGGCCGCTCGCCGAAGGGGGTGGCAAAGTAGTCCAGCGTGTCGTGCATCCAGCCCATGTCCCACTTGTAGTCGAAGCCGATGCCGTCGTAGCGGGTGGGGGCCGTCACCTTGAGGAAGTTGGTGGAGTCCTCAGCCATGTAGATGCCGGTGGGCCAGCGCTCGTTCAGGCCGTGGTTGAGATTCCGCAGGAAGGTGACTGCGCCCTCGTTGACGCCCCGGGCGGGGTCGCCCTGCCAGTAGAGGGCGCGGGAGATGGCGTCCATCCGGATGCCGTCGCAATGGTAGACCTCCATCCAGAGGGCGGCGGCGCTGCTGAGGAAGCTGCACACCTCCCGGCGGTAGTAGTTGAAATTGCAGGTGCCCCACTCGCTGTGGCCCACGTCGCTGTCGTACTCGTAGAGGTGGGTGCCGTCGAAGTTGGCCAGCGCGTCGGCGTTGGCGGCAAAGTGGACGGGGACGAAGTCCATGATGACGCCGATGCCCATCCGGTGGCAGGCGTTGACGAAGGCGGCGAACTGGGCTGGGGTGCCGTACCGGCTGGTGACGGCGAAGTAGCCGGTGGTCTGGTAGCCCCAGCTGCCGTCGAAGGGGTGCTCGGCCAGCGGCAGCAGCTCCACATGGGTGAAGTGGTGCTCCAGCAGCCACGGGATCAGCTCCCGGGTCAGCTCTTCGTAGTCGTACCAGCCGTCCGAGCCGTCGGGCCGGGTAGAGCCGGGCTTATGCTTCCAGCTGCCGACGTGCAGCTCGTAGATGTTCATGGGCAGGTTGCGGCACTTGTCCCGCCGCTCCATCCACGCGCTGTCGTCAAAGGCGAAATCCAGCTTGGTCAGGCGGCTGGCGTTGGCGGGGCGGACTTCGGAGGCAAAGGCGTAGGGGTCGGCCCGCATAACGACGCTGCCGTCGGCGCCGTGGATGCGGTATTTGTAGAGGTCGCCCTCGCACAGCCCGGCCACAAAGCCGCTCCATACGCCGGTGTCGGCCTTCTGAAGAGAGATGCCGGCACCCCAGCCGTCAAAGCCGCCGCAGACCTCCACGGCGGTCGCGCCGGGTGCCCAGACGGCAAAGCGCCAGCCCTCTTCGCCGCGATCGCCCTGCCAAGGGTGTGCGCCGAGGACGTGGTAGGCGTCGAAGCAGTCGCCGCTGAAGAAGGAACGGGGGATAGAGGGAAGATTCATACGAAAGACTCCTTTTATCGCAATTTTTACAGAGAGTACCGGTTCGGGAGGGAATAATGTGAGAAATATACAACACTATTTCCACACTTTTGTCGGAAAATGTGCTATACTGAATACAACACCGGGGCTTCGAGAAGCCCGGCAGAACTTTTGAAAACAGGAGCGGTACAGACAATGGCTTGGTATGACAATGCGGTATTCTATCACATCTATCCTCTGGGACTGTGCGGCTGCGCGCATGAAAATGACGGGCAGCCTGTCCCCGGGGCATTCAAGAAGCTGGATGCGTGGGCAGAGCACGCGGCGGAGCTTGGCTGTACGGCGATCTATATCGGTCCTCTGTTCGAGAGCGGCTCCCACGGCTATGACACCATCGACTACCGGCAGGTAGACCGGCGGCTGGGCACCAATGAGGAGTTCAAAAAATTCGTCGCCGACTGCCATGCGCGGGGCCAGCGGGTCATCGTGGACGGCGTGTTCAACCATGTGGGCCGCGATTTCTTCGCCTTCCGGGAGCTGAAGGAGCACCGCGAGAATGCCCGCTATAAGGACTGGTTCTGCGATGTGAATTTCTGGGGCAACAACGAGTACAACGACGGCTTCTCCTACGGCAACTGGGGCGGCTTCAACCTGCTGGTCAAGCTGAACCAGCGCAACCCCGAGGTGCAGGACTACCACTTCGATACCGTCCGTTTCTGGGTGGAGGAGTTCGACATCGACGGCATCCGTCTGGACGCTGCCGACGTGCTGGACTTTGACTTCATGAAGGGACTGCGCCGCCTTGCCAACGAAGTGAAGCCGGAGTTCTGGCTGATGGGCGAGGTCATCCACGGGGACTACAGCCGCTGGGCCAACCCCGAGATGCTCCACTCCGTCACCAACTACGAGCTGCACAAGGGCCTGTGGAGCGGCCACAACGACCACAACTATTTTGAGATCGCCCACACCATGCGGCGGCTGCAGGGCCTCTGCCATGACACCCGGCTCTACAACTTCTCGGACAACCACGATGTGGAGCGTCTGCCCAACAAGCTGCGCAACCGCGACCACATCCGGCATATTGCTCTTCTAGTATATACGCTTTGGGGCATTCCGTCCATCTATTACGGCTCAGAATTTGGGATCGAGGGCAAAAAAGAGTGGGGCAGCGACTGGCCGCTCCGCCCCTGCCTCGAGCTGGCCGACTATGCCGACGCCGAAAAGACGAATCCTGTCACCAGCGTCTACGCTGCACTGGGCAGGCTGAAGGCCGAGTGCCCTGCGCTGAGCTGGGGCGAGGTCAAGGAACTGACCCTGACCACCCAGAGCTACGCCTACGCCCGGGTGCTGGACGGCGAGGCCGTCGTGGCCGTCTACAACAACGGCGACAGCCCGGTGTCGATGGAGCTCCAGCTGCCGGTGGAAGCCGCGGGTGTGAAAGACCTGCTGGCCGGCTGCGTGGGCAGCCAGCCCATCCTGACGCAGGTGGAGTGGGGGAAACTGAAGGTCCAGCTGCCCTCCAACTATGCCACCCTGCTGCAGCTGGTGTAAAAAGGAGGAACGCGGAAGATGAATGCTGCGCAGCGCAGAAAAGCGATTTTAGAGCGGCTGACGGAGGCCAGCGCCCCCCTGAGCGCCAGCGTGCTGGCAGGTGCGCTGGGAGTGTCCCGGCAGATCGTGGTGGGCGATGTGGCCCTGCTGCGGGCCGCAGGCACCCAGATCGACGCCACGCCCCGAGGCTATCAGCTCCACCCGGCGGCACGGGGCTGTACGGGCATCCTCGCCTGTGTCCACAGCACCGCCGACCAGATGCGGGAAGAGCTGTATACGGTGGTGGATCAGGGCGGCGTCGTGGTGGATGTGGCCGTGGAGAACCCGCTTTACGGCGAGCTGCGCGGCAATCTCAACCTCGCCAGCCGGTACGATGTGGACCATTTTATCCAGCAGGCGGCGGATACGCCTGAGTGCCTGCTGAGCCGGATGACCGGCGGTGTGCACCTGCACACCCTGAGCTGCCCCACGGAGGAGGCGTTCCACCGCATCGAAGCGGCACTGGACGCCAAGGGGCTGCTCTATAAAAAAGAGGAATAAGGGACTGCTTTCATTGTAAAAAATCCACGGGGGCTTGTCCATCGACGAAAGACGAAAACCGTTGGATAATCAACTAAAACACGGAAGAGGTGGATTTTGTGGACATCCGTATCGCGCGCACCGACCGGGCCATCGAACAGGCATTCATGGAGCTGCGGGAGAAGAACCCTCTGGAACGGATCAAAATAAAGGACCTGTGTGCACTGGCCTGCATCAACAAATCGACGTTCTACGCCCACTATGAGGACATCTATGCGCTGGCGAACGCGCTGGAAAACAAGCTCGTCGAGTCGATCCTCGCCAGCGTGCCCCACACCCATGACGATGAGGCACTGCATCAGACCGATGCACTGACAAGGGAGCTGTTTCAGGCCTTCGTGCAGAACCAGCGGGCCATGAATATCCTGTTTTCAGGCAACCGGCAGGGCATCTTCGCCAACAGCATCGAAAAGGGCCTGCGCCAGCGGTTCGAGGAGGCAGACCCGACCTTTGCGGCCGACCTGAACCGGGGCATCCTGCTTTCGTTCTGCGTGCAGGGCTGCTTCTACGCATTCACCAACAACAGCGGCCGGATGGACGAAAGCAAGCTGGTGGCTCTGCTGGGGGCCATCGCCAAGGCGGCACAGAAGATCGAATTATAGCAGAGGGGCTGGATAAGCCCGGACAAAAAGACCAGAGCTGCTCGGCCGAAAAGGCTTTGCAGCTCTGGTCTTTTGCGTTATTTCTGCGTTCTGGGCGGGGTGGTCCGCTCGGTCAGCAGCTGCTGGAACTTCCGGGCTGCTGTGTTCAGCGGGCGGTGGTGGTCGTAGACGAGGCAGATGCTGCGCTGGGGGATGATCTCCTGCAGGTGCAGCTGGACGAGCTCGCCGCGTTCCAGCGCAGCTTTCGCCATCGGTTCCGGCACGAAAGCAAGGCCCAGCTCGCTTTTTACAAGGGTCAGCATCTGGTCGGTGGTGGCGGCCTCGGTGTCGGGCCGGAGGACGGCATCGTGGTCAAGGAAGAACTGCCGGTAGAAGCTGCGGGTCATGCTCTCGTCGCTGAGGGAGATGAGGGGGTAGTTGACCAGTTCTTTCAGGGTCAGGTTCTGACTTGCCAGTGCGGTGAAGGTCCGGCCGCCCACCAGAACCTCGTAAAAGGGCATCAAATCCACCATTTTCAGCCCCGGATCAAGCTCTGCGGGGGTCGAGATGACGGCAAAGTCCACCTCGCCGTTCTTCACGGCCTGCACGGCCTGCGGGGTGGAGTGGTTGGAGATGCGCAGCCGGATGCCGGGATATTCGGTGTGGAAGGCCCGCAGCTTTTCGGACAGATAGATGTTCAGCGCCGTTTCCGTTGCGCTGATGCTGATCGCGCCGTGCTCCAGCGTGGCGCTGGCACTCAGCTCCTCCTCGGCGTCTTGAATCTGCACCGCCGCCGACGCAATGCGGGAATAGAGCATCTCGCCCTCCGGTGTCAGGGTGACGCCCCGGTTGGAGCGGATGAAGAGCACACAGTTCAGCTGGCTTTCCAGCCGGTTCATCGAGTGGGTGATATTGGGCTGGTTGTTGCCCAGCACCCGTGCCGCCTTGGTAAAGTTCTGATACTTCGCCACATAATAGAAGATCTTATAATATTCCCAGTCCACATACATGATGCTTTTCCGCCTTTCATATAAAAATTACATCGCTGCCATACACAGGATACTTTTTACACATTCTTTCTCTGCTCGTATAATAGCAATTGCGACTGGAAATTGCAAGAGGAAAATCGAAGGATGAGGCCCTGCGGCGGCGCAACAGCCTTTGCCGCAGGCCATCGCAAAATGTGAAAAGAAGGAAATTGAAGTTTATGCTGACTGCTGTTACTGGAATCAACTGGGGCGATGAGGGCAAGGGCCGCGTCATCGACCTGCTGGCCGAAAACGCCGATGTGGTCGCCCGCTATCAGGGCGGCAACAACGCCGGCCATACCGTCGTGACCGAAAAGGGAAAGTTTATCCTGAACCTGCTGCCCTCCGGCATCCTGCACCCGGACGTCACCTGTGTGCTGGGAACGGGAATGGTCATCGATCTTGACCATCTTGCAGGCGAGATGCAGGCCATCGAGGCCCGCGGCGTGGAGATCAGCCCCAAGAACCTGAAGCTCTCCGACAAAGCTACCATCTCCATGCCGTGGCATAAGGTGCAGGACGGGCTGGAAGAAGACCGCCTTGCCCAAAAGGGCAGTGCCTTCGGCTCCACCCGGCGCGGCATTGCCTACGCTTACAGCGACAAATACCGCAAAAAGACCCTGCGTTTGGGCGACCTGCTCCATCTGGACGAGGAGCGCACCCAGAACCGTCTGCACATGATTTTGGACTCCAAGAACATGGAGCTGGCGGGCTGCTACCATCAGGAAAAGATGTCCTACGATGCGCTGCTGAGCTGGTGCAGAGCACAGGCGGAGCAGTTTGCACCGTACATCTGCGATGTGGGGGCCTTTTTGCAGGAAGCTCACGACAGCGGCAAGCGCATCGTGCTGGAAGCCCAGCTGGGTGCTATGCGGGATATTGATTACGGCATCTTCCCGTTTACATCCAGCTCCAACACGCTGGCAGCTTACGCACCGCTGGGGGCCGGCATCCCCAACTGCCGCCTCGACCATGTGGTGGGCGTGCTGAAAGCGTATTCCACCTGCGTAGGTGCCGGTCCTTTTGCCGCTGAGAACGCCATGGGCGAGGACTGGAACGAGAAGCTGCGCAAGGCAGGCGGGGAATACGGTGCGGCCACAGGCCGTCCCCGCCGGGTCGGCCCCTTTGATTGCGTGGCCAGTCGGTACGGTCTGGCCTGTCAGGGGGCGGATAAGATCGCCCTCACCAAGCTGGATGTCCTCAGCAGCATGAAGGAGATCCCGGTCATCACCGGTTACAAGCTGGATGGTGTGGAAGTCCCCCGCTTCGATACCCTGTCCGACCTCGACCGGATGGAGCCGGTGGTCACGATGCTGCCCGGCTGGAACAGGGATATTTCCGGCTGCAAGAGCTGGGACGACCTGCCCAAGGAAGCGAAGGGCTATGTGGAATTCCTCGAACAGCAGCTGGGCCATGCGATCCAGTTCATCTCCACGGGCGCGGAGCGCGAGAGGTTTGTGCTGAAAGGAGAATGGCTGTGAGACATTTTATTGAGCCGAACAGCTTTTCTCTGGACGAGCAGCTGGCCCTTCTCGACCTTGCAGACCGGATGGAGGCAGACCCCGCGCCCTATGCGCATCTCTGCGATGGGCGCATTCTGGCAACGCTGTTCTACGAGCCGTCCACCCGCACCCGGCTTTCCTTCGAATCGGCCATGCTGCGGCTGGGCGGCAAGACGCTGGGCTTTGCCGGGGCACAGCTGTCCAGTGCCAGCAAGGGTGAGACGGTGGCAGATACGGCCCGCGTCGTGAGCAATTATGCCGATGTCATCGCCATGCGCCACCCGAAAGAGGGCGCACCGCTCCGGGCGTCCCTGTATGCACGGGTGCCTGTCATCAATGCAGGCGACGGCGGGCACGCCCACCCCTCCCAGACCATGATCGACCTGATGACCATCCGCCAGCGCAAAGGGCGGCTGGATCACCTGACGGTGGGCTTCTGCGGCGACCTCAAATTTGGCCGGACGGTCCACTCCCTGACCGCAGCCCTCAGCCAGTTCGAGGGGAATCGCTTCGTGTTCATCTCGCCGGAGGAGCTGCGCATCCCCCAGTACGTCAAGGACGAGACCCTGACGCCGCTCCATCAGACCTACAAGGAGACGGTAGACCTCGAAGCCGAGCTGCCGCACCTGGACGTGCTCTATATGACCCGCATCCAGCAGGAGCGCTTTTTCAACGAAGAGGACTACCTCCGGTTGAAAGGCTGCTACTCCCTGAACGCCAAGCTCTTGGAGCTGGCCCCATCGGATATGCCGGTGCTGCACCCGCTGCCCCGCATCGACGAGATCAAGCTGGACGTGGACAGCGACCCTCGTGCCGCCTACTTCGACCAAGTCCACAACGGCGTTTATATCCGGATGGCCATTATTCTGGCCCTGCTGGGCATCCCCGACCCTGTGACCGGAAATAAAGTGCTGAAATAAGCTCTGACCGGAAAAACAATGCCGCCCGCCTGCGCTGTTGTCACGCAGGTGAGCGGCATTTTATGTTATTGGCCCGGAAAGCACCGTTCAGACAAGGCTTTCCATGATCTTGGCACACGTTTCGATGCCGATGACCCCGCTGTCCAGCGCGATATGATAGTTGGCGGCGCTGCCCCATGGAGCAAAGTGAAGGAGCAAAAAATTCCCCACAGACCGGCAGATCCGTGCTATAATCAGAGCAAAAGGGCCTGCGCCGGAAGCGGGGCCCCGCAAAAATGGAGGACATGAGGATGAACGAAACGCTGCGAAGGGATGCCGACGCCATCATTGAGGCCAGCCTGAGCGCTGTCCTGCCGGACGAGGCTGTCCGCCGTGCACTGAAAGCCTTTCAGCCCAAGGGCGGCAAGGTGATGCTGGTGGCAGCGGGCAAGGCCGGATGGCAGATGGCCCGCGCCGCCGTGGAAGCACTGGGCCGGGTGGACGGCGGCGTGGTCGTGACCAAGTATGGCCACGTCAAAGGCCAGATCTCCGGGGTGGACTGTTATGAAGCAGGCCATCCCGTCCCGGACGAAAACGGCTTTGCGGCCACCGAAAAGGCGCTGGAGCTGGTGCAGGGGCTGACCGCAGAGGACACGGTACTGTTTCTGCTCTCGGGCGGCGGCAGCGCGTTGTTTGAAAAGCCACTGCTCCCCGGCGGGGAATTGCAGGACATCACCCATCAGCTCCTTGCCAGCGGGGCCGACATCGTGGAGATGAACACCATCCGCAAGCGGCTTTCCGGGGTCAAGGGCGGGCGGTTCGCACAGCGCTGCGCTCCGGCAAACGTATTCAGCATCGTCCTCAGTGATATTCTGGGCGACCCGCTGGATATGATCGCCAGCGGCCCGGCGGTGCCGGACTCCTCCACCTGCGCGCAGGCGCTTGCCATTGCGGAAAAGTATCGGCTGAACCTGTCGGAACAGGCGAAAGAGCTTCTGGCACAGGAAACGCCGAAAGCGCTCGACAACGTGACGACCCGGATCACCGGCAGCGTCCGGGAACTGTGTGCAGCTGCGGCCAGTGCCTGCCGGGCGCGGGGCTATGAGCCAGTCGTCCTCACCGATCGGCTCTGCTGCGAGGCCCGGGAGGCGGGCAGCTTCCTTGGCTCCATCGTCCGCACTCACGCGGGGCAGGGCCGGAAGCTGGCCTTTATCGCAGGCGGCGAGACTGTGGTGCACCTGACCGGGAAGGGTCTCGGCGGCCGCAATCAGGAGATCGCCCTTGCGGCGGCTCCGGCTCTTGCCGGGCTGGACGCGGCAGTCTTCTCAGTGGGCAGCGACGGCACCGACGGCCCCACCGACGCCGCTGGCGGCTATGTGGACGGCGATACCGCCGCCGCTCTGGCGGCAAAGGGCTGGAACGTGTTTGACACTCTGAAAAATAACGATGCCTACCACGCCTTACAGGCGGCAGAGGGGCTGATCATCACCGGGGCCACCGGAACAAACGTCAATGACGTGGCGGTGGCACTGATCACAGGATAAAGAGAGACTGCTGCGCAGGTCGTAATGTGCCTCCGGTGGGCCGGGATCAGTTCTCGGAAGAGATGTCCTCGCCGAAGTACTTTTCGCTCAGCTCCTTGAGGGTGCCGTCGGCACGCAGTGCCTCGATGGCGCTGTTGAGGGCGTCGAGGAAGGAGGTATCATCACTCTTGAGCACGGGGATGGCGACATGGGAGGCCTCCTCGGTCTGGGCCACCAGCTTGAAGTTGGCGTCCGGATGGACATTCAGGTAGTCGTAGAAGGAGACGTCGGCGTTCAGGGTGGCGTCGATGCGGCCGGCAGTCAGCAGCTGGATGGTCTCCTCCAGCGTGTCGATGCCCTGCACGGTAGCGCCGTAGCTCTCGGCCAGCTCCATATAGGTGGAGGCCGGGCTGTTGGCCGTGGTCTTGCCTGCGAGGTCCTCAAAGCTCTTGATGTCCTCGTTGTCCTTGCGGACGGCGAGGGCGGTGTGGATGTAGCCGTAGGGGGTGGTGAAGTCGTAGGTCTTGGCGCGCTCCTCCGTGACCTCGACGCCGTTGCAGACGAGGTCATAGCGGCCGGCGTCCAGACCGGCGAAGAGGCTGTCCCAGTCGCTCTCGACATACTCCGGCTCGACGCCCAGCTTTTCGGCGATGGCGCGGGAGACCTCGACGTCGTAGCCGACGAGGGTGTCGCTCCCATCGTGGAAGCTCCAGGGCTGCCATGCGCCTTCCAGCGCGACGACCAGCTTGCCGTTGGACTGGACGGCCTCCAGCTTGTTGGCAGCGGCGGAGGAAGCGGACTTGCTGGAAGAGCAGCCAGCCAGCGAGAGGGCACCGGCGGCAGCCATGACGCTCATCAGGGAGATAAAGGTTCTGCGTTTCATAATAATTGATCCTTTCTGTAGTAAGACAAACTTGAGAAAAGCGGGATAAGGCTCTCCCTTTGGGAGAGCTGGCGCGTAAGCGCCTGAGAGGGCAAGGAAGCTGACACAAAGGCGGAAACACCGCGATCGTATCGCGCTGACCAAGAGCCTGCTTATCGCTGTGCGGCGGCTTGCCCTCTCCGTCATTGCTTCGCAATGCCACCTCTCCCAAGGGGAGAGGCTTCAGGCTTCGGTATGCGAGATCTTTTGCAGGAACTCGCGGGTCCGGGCCTCTTTGGGGTGGGCGAAGAACTCCTGCGAAGGGGCTTCCTCCACCACGACGCCGTTCTCCATGAAGACGGTGCGGGAGGAGACGTTGCGGGCAAAGCCCATCTCATGGGTGACGACCAGCATGGTCATCCCCTCCTGCGCCAGCTGCCGCATGACAGCCAGCACCTCGCCGGTCAGCTCGGGGTCGAGGGCGCTGGTCGGCTCGTCGAAATAGATGATCTCGGGGTCGGAAGCGAGGGCGCGGGCGATGGCCACACGCTGCTGCTGACCGCCCGAGAGCTGGCGGGGGTAGTAGTCGGCCCGGTCGGCGAGGCCGACCTTTTCCAGCATCTTCATGCCGATGGCGTTGGCCTCGTTTTTGGGCATTTTCCGGGCAACGATGAGGCCCTCGGTGACGTTCTGGAGGGCCGTCTTGTTGCGGAAGAGGTTATAGTTCTGGAAAACGAAGGCCGTCTTCCGACGCAGCCGTGCGATGGTGGCCCGGTCGGCGCGGGCAAGGTCGAAGGCCTCACCGTCGAAGGTGAGGGTGCCTGCGTCGGCGGTCTCGAGGAAGTTGAGACAGCGCAGCAGGGTGGTCTTGCCGGAGCCGGAGGGGCCGAGGATGGCGACGACATCGCCCTTTTCCACCGTCAGATCGACGCCGCGCAGCACATCAAGGCTGCTGACCGGCTTCGGGGCACGGCCAAAGATGCCGGGACGGACACCGGGCTTTGCATATGTATGGAAGGATTTGCGGACGCCGCGGATCTCTAACATTGCCATAACAGCCATACTCCTTTCTTACTGGAAGCCGTGGGCGTTGAGCTGGCGCTCCAGCAGCCCCTGCAGCTTGGTGATGACGGTACAGAACAGCAGATACACCACCGCCACCTCGCAGTAGATGGGCAGGAAGATGTAGGTGCGGGCGGCGACCCGCTGGCCGGCCATGAACAGCTCCGCCACGGTGATGTTGGAGGCCAGAGAGGTGTCCTTGATCATGCCGATGAGGGAGTTGGAGAGGGCGGGCACGGCGGTGCGCAGGGCCTGCGGCAGCACGATGCGGCGCATGATCTGCCACCAGCTCATGCCCACGCAGCAGCCGGCCTCCAGCTGGCCCTGCGGCACGCTTTCCAGCGCACCGCGCATGGTCTCGGCACAGTAAGCGCCCTCGTTGAAGGCGAAGGCGATGACCGCCGCCGGAAAGGCGTCCAGCATGATGCCCACGCTGGGCAGGCCATAGAAGATGATGAAGAGCTGCACCAGAAGTGGTGTGCCCCGGATGACCCAGATGTAGAACCGGGCCAGCTGACTCAGCACCGGCACCCGGGCGTACTGTACCAGAGCCACGGCTACGGCCAGCACCATCGCCAGAGTGAACGAGACAAGGGTGAGGGGGATGGTCATGGTGAGGCCCGCCGACAGGATGCGGGGCAGGGCCTCCCAGAGCACGCTGACGGTGCGGTTGGATAACAAAGATTCCAGCATGGATGATGTCCTTCTTCAAAATGAAAAATAGAGCAGTTTGACTTTTTATCGCACTTTTTGAAAAATGCGATAAACCGATGGAACAGCAGGAAAGCTCATGATACACCTTAAACCATACTTTCAGTCAAGGGTCTGAGCAGAAAATCCTACAAATCCTACCAGAATACTATAGCATGATTCCCGGGGGAACGCAAATGGTTTCGAAAAATTGCATGGTATGGATGAAATGAATGAAAAAGATGCATGAACTTTGTGCACAACGGCGGAACAGTTGACGCGGCAGGGGCTTTCGGGTACAATAGAATCGAATAGACCTGTGCGGTGGCACGGGCAGAACAGGCCGCACGCCCCGGCAGATGGGAGCGCGGCGGATACGGAGGGCAAACGTGATGAAACGTATTGGTATTCTGGGCGCTGGAACTTGGGGCATGGCCCTTGCACGGATGCTGACGGTGAGCGGGAACGATGTGCTGGTCTGGTCGGCCATCGAGAAGGAGATCGATGACCTTTCGACGACCCGCGTCCACCCCAACCTGCCGCAGATGAAGATCCCGGAGGAGCTGCGGTTCACCAAGAGCATCGAGGAGGTCTGCAAGGACAAGGACATCCTGCTGTTCGCGGTGCCGTCGGTCTTCGTCCGCTCCACGGCAGCAAAGGCCCGGCCCTATGTGGCCGACGGCCAGATCATCGTGGACGTGGCAAAGGGCATCGAGCCGGACACGCTGTACACCATGACGGAGATCCTTGCCGATGAGCTGGGCCGGGAGGGCGGCCCGAAGAATGTCCGCCTTGTGGCCCTGTCCGGCCCCACCCACGCAGAGGAGGTGGCCATCGACCTGCCCACCACCATCGTGTCGGCCAGCAAGGACGCCGAGGCTGCGGCCTTCGTGCAGGAGGTCTTTACCAACAACGTCATGCGCGTCTACACCAATGACGACATCAAGGGCGTGGAGCTGAGCGGTGCCATGAAGAACGTCATCGCGCTGGGCGTCGGCATCTCCACCGGCCTCGGCTACGGCGACAACGCCCGTGCCGCCCTCATCACCCGGGGCATCGCCGAGATCGCCCGTCTGGGCGTGGCGATGGGCTGCAACATCCACACCTTTGCGGGTCTGGCCGGCATCGGCGACCTCATCGTGACGGCCACCAGTATGCACAGCCGCAACAACCGCGCCGGTATCCTTATCGGTAAGGGCGAGACCCCGGAGCACGCCGTCAAGGAAGTGGGCATGGTGGTGGAGGGCATGAACGCCCTGCCCGCCGCGCTGGAGCTGGCCGAGCGGTATCAGGTGGAAATGCCCATCGTCCAGACCGTCAACGCCATCGTCAACAAGGGGATGAGCGCGGCGGAGGCCGTCAAGTCCCTGATGGAGCGCGGCCTGAAGAACGAGCTGCCGCAGGAATACGAAAAATAAACGAAAAGGGGCGGTATCATGCCTTCTACCTACGCACACCGCCGCTTTGGCGCGGATGTTCTGGCCCTGCTTCCGGACGGGCTGCGCCAGACGCTGGAGCAGCACCGGGAGCTCTACGATATGGGCCTCCACGGGCCGGACCTGATGTTTTATTACAAGGCATTGCAGACGAACCCGGTGAACCGTTTGGGGAATGCCATGCACGAGGAAAAGGGCGAGGTATTTTTCACCCGCGCCCGGGCCGTGGTGGAACACGCGGCGGATAAGGACGCTGCGCTGGCCTACGCGCTGGGCTTCGTCTGCCATTTTGCGCTGGACAGCACCTGTCACCCCTATGTGGAGGCCTATGTCCGGGAGAGCGGCGTGAGCCACTGTGAGATCGAGACAGAGTTCGACAACGCCTTGCTGCGGGAGGACGGCTATGACCCCATGAAGTTCTTCACGGCCAGCCACATCAAGCCCAGCCGCCAGCGGGCGGAGGTCGTCGCGCCTTTTTATGAGGGCATCACGGTGGACGAGACGCTGGCGGCGATGAAGGGGATGATCTCGGTGCACCATATGCTGCAGGCGGCGAACCCCGTCAAACGCTGGGTGGTGCTGGCCGGGATGCGCGCCGCCGGGAAGTATGAGTTTATGCACGGCCTTGTGGCGAACCCGCAGCCCAACCCCAAGTGTGTCCAGAGCAGCCGGAAGCTCGAGGAGCTGTACAAAACGGCTGTGCCGCTGGCGGTGCGGCTCATCGGCGAGTATGCCGGAGGAAAGCCGCTGGGGCCGGAATATCAGCACACGTTCGGGGAAGACTGAGAGGAGCACTGGATGGGAAAGAATGGCAATTTTCGCCTGACGAGGCTGGAGCGGAACTGGATCCTGTACGACGTGGGAAACTCGGCCTTTGTGCTGATGGTGGCGACCCTTATCCCCATTTTCTTCAACGCACTGGCAGAGAGCGGCGGCCTGACCTCGGTGGAGTATCTGGCCTACTGGGGCTATGCCAGCTCGGTCGTGACCATCATCACGGCCATCCTCAGCCCGATCCTCGGCACAGTGGCGGACACCAGAGGCTTCAAGAAGCCCATCTTCATGCTCTGCGTCGGCGTGGGCATCGTGGGATGCTGCGCCATGGGCGCGGCGTCGGCGTGGCTGCCCTTCCTCGTCATCTTCGTCATTGCGAAGGTGGGATTTTCGGGCAGTCTGGTGTTCTACGACTCCATGCTCGGGGATGTGACCACGCCGGAGCGGATGGATGAGGTGTCCAGCCGGGGCTATGCGTGGGGCTACATCGGCAGCTGCGTGCCCTTCGTGGTCTGTCTCGGCCTTGTGCTGGGGGCGGGGGCCATTGGCCTCAGCCAGATGACGGCGCTGAACATCGCGCTTATCCTGACGGCGGTGTGGTGGCTCGTGACCACCCTGCCGCTGCTGAAAAGCTACCGACAGCTCCACTATGTGGAGGTGGAAGAGCACGCAGTGCGCCAGAGTTTCGCCCGCATCGGCCAGACCCTGCGGCATCTGCCGGAGGACAAACAGGTGTTCTGGTTCCTGCTGGCGTTCTTCTGCTACATCGACGGCGTGTATACCATCATCGACATGGCCACGGCCTACGGCACGGCGCTGGGGCTGGACACCACCGGGCTGCTGCTGGCGCTGCTGGTGACGCAGATCGTGGCGTTCCCGTCGGCCCTCATCTTCGGGCGGCTGTCCAACGAGTATCCCTCGTCGAAGCTCATCCCGGTCTGCATCGCGGCCTATGCGGGCATCGCGGTGTTTGCGTTCTTTCTGACCCGGCAGTGGCAGTTCTGGGTGCTGGCCGTCATCGTGGGGATGTTCCAAGGCGGCGTGCAGGCCCTCAGCCGCTCCCACTTTGCAAAGATCATCCCGCCGGAGAAGTCGGGCGAGTACTTTGGGCTTTTCGACATCTGCGGCAAGGGGGCATCCTTCCTCGGGACGATGATCGTCAGCGTGGGGAGCCAGCTGACCGGCAGCGCCAATGTGGGCGTCGGCTCCCTCATCGTGCTGTTCGTCGTGGGATTCGTGCTGTTCCGAGTGTCCTGCCGTCAGGGAGAAACGGCATAAATTTCATAAAAAGCGGAAACGGAGAGAGCTGTCCTGTACAGCTCTCTTTTTATTGTGACTTTCAAAAATAGTGCCTATCAAAACGGCATAGTTGCGATACGCAGCTTGCGGATGGTGCTTGTGCATTCAAAACACAAACTGCTATATTTTGTGGAAAACGCAGAAAAGCCGGGCGATTTTTTATGCAGAAAGCCGCCACAAAAATACTGAAACCTCTTGACAAATATAATCGGGGGGGGGGGTATAATGAATCAGAACAGAGGTTTGCCTTACGCCCGGAAGGAAGAAAATGCGAGCGGGGAAAGACCTCTAAAACAATGTGGAGGTTTTAATTATGAGACTGGATATGATTTCCCGCCGCCGTTTCCTCAAGAGCGCTGGTGTTGCGGCTCTGGCTGTTGCCGCAGCAGGTGTGCTGGCAGGCTGTGATGGCGGCGACAGCAGCAGTAAGGTCCCCGGTACGGAAGTTCCGGATGTGCCTGGCACGACGAGCAAGTCGGTAAAGATTATCTTTGCTGATGTTGACAATGGCGGCGCAGGCGTTGGAAATGGCGGCGATGATTATGAGCATCCTGTTCTGAAGGATGCTACCGTCGTTGACCCCAAGAGCATTCCTGCGGACAAGTTCCCGCAGGGCTATGAGCTGGCCGACACTACTCCGGTTGAGATCATTGACAATGGTAACACGCTTTTGGCTATCGTTAAGGTGAAAAAGACGGTCGATACTTCGATCAACGTCAGAGTTACTTTGCAGCTCATCAACGGTACTGCTGCTGACAACCAGCGCGAGCTGGTTGTTAAGATGCCCGGTGATGCAGCATATATCTCTACGGACGACATCACTCTGCCTGAGGATTTGATTTGGGCACCCGGTATGGAAGGCGAAAAGCGTCCGATTGGCAGAGCTATCTTCCTGGTTAAGAAGGTTTGATTTCCAAATTTGCATCTCATAGAGCAACGAAAATTCCTTCAATAATTCCCGATATATGCAGAGAGGCTTCCCCTTCGAGGGGAGGCCTTTTTGCGTCCGGGAAGTTATGATTCACAAACCGTTCATTGTGTTTTGGCGGGCAGGATGATACAATAGAGGAAAATCCAGAAAACGCAAAGGAGCAAGACCATGAAACAATATCCCGGCTATACCCTCGTCAAGCGCGAGGAGTGCCCCGAACAGCACGGGACGCTGACCGTGCTGACCCACGACGTCAGCGGGGCGGCTGTCCTGCTGGTGGAGAACGACGACGACAACAAGGCCTTCGGCATCGGATTCGGCACCTTTCCCTCCGACGATACCGGCGTGTTCCACATCCTCGAGCACTCGGTGCTGGCGGGCAGCGAGAAATACCCGGTGAAGTCGCCGTTTTTGCAGCTGCTCAAGAGCAGCATGGCCTCCTTCCTGAATGCCATGACCTTCCCGGACAAGACGGTCTACCCCTTCGCAACGCCCAACGAGACGGACTTCAAGAACCTGATGGACGTCTACCTCAACGCGGTGTTCTGCCCGCTGGCGATGGTGGACCGGGGCGTGTTCGAGCAGGAGGGCTGGCACCGGGACGAGGACGGCACGGTGAGCGGCGTCGTCTACAACGAGATGCAGGGCGCACTGGCGACGCCGGATGCCCAGCTGCAGAACGCCCTGAGCCGGGCGATGTTCCCGGACACGGCCTACGGCTTCGTCTCCGGAGGTGACCCGGCTTCCATCCCGGCGCTGACCTATGAGAAGTATGTCCGGGTCTACCGCCGTCATTACAGTGCGGACAACTGCTGCATCACCCTCTACGGTAAGATGGACATGGCCGAGAAGCTGGCCTTCCTCGATGAGCAGTATCTGAGCCATATGCCCAAGAGTGTCAGCCGCCCCCGGCTGACGGTACAGGACGAGCAGGCCGGTGTGCGGCTGCACATCCCCTACTACACCGAAAAGCCCGAGCCGGACGAGGCACAGTGCGCGCTGGCGTGGTACACCGGCGCGTTCGCGGACCGGGAGCGCCAGCTGGGTGTGGAGATCCTGCTGGACGCCCTGCTGGGCAACAACCAGTCGCCCCTGAAAGCCGCCCTGCTGGAAGAAAAGCTGGGGGCGGACATTGATGTAGGCTTCGATGACAGCACCTTGCAGCCGACGCTGGAGCTGGTACTGCGGGGGGCCACCGAGGCGTCGGCAGGGAAATTCGCTGCCGCTGTCCGGAATGCTGTGGACGGCATCCTCGAAAAGGGCATCCCCGAAGAGCTGCTGATGGCAAGCCTCAACTCCACCGAGTTCGCTTCCCTTGAGCGTCCGGGCAGCATCCCGGACGGTGTGCTGGACGCCATCCATGCATCCACCGGCTGGCTCCACACCGGCGACCCGGCCCTGCTGCTGCATACCAACGGGCTGTTCGCCTCGCTGCGGGAGAAGCTGGAAAAGGGGTGGTTCAACGAGCTGCTGCGGGAGCTGTTCGCGCCCGCGCCGGTGGAGGTCATCCAAGTGCCCGCCCTGCCCAAGAAGGAGGAAGAGGGCCGGGCCGCCCGCACCGACGGCAAGCTGGTGCTGGACCATCCGTTGACCGCTGCCGACCTCGGCGAGGGCAAGAAGCTGACCCCGGGCCGGGGCGGGATGCTGGCCGGGGCCGAGCTGCTGCATCACCCTTCGGCGGGCAGCACCTACCTGAACTTCTACTACGACATCGGCAATGCAGCGCCGGAGGAGATGCCCTATCTGAACCTGCTGACCGATGTGGTGGACGAGCTGGACACCGGGAAGCACACGGCACAGGAGCTGAACACCCTGCGGAACACATGGCTGGGCCGCAGCGGTGCATGGGTGGACGGCTGGACCGGCCGCCAGCCGGGCCGACCGGTCCATGCAAAGCTGGTGGCAGGGATGAGCCTGCTGGAACGCAGCCTCGAAAAGGCTGTGGAGCTGGGCGGCGAGTGGCTGTATGAAACGAAGCTCACCGGCCCGCAGGCGGAAGCCGCGATGGAGCGGGTGGTCAGCCAGCAGAAGCTGATGATGGAGCAGAGATTCCTGCGGGAGGGCCATGCCTTTGCGTCGATGCGTGCGGCGGCCCACTTCTCGGTGGAGGCCGCCATGAACGAGCGGTGCAGCGGCGTGAGCTACTACCACTTCCTCTGCGGGCTGCAGGAAGAAGCCGACTGGGCCGGACTGGGCCGGAGGCTGGAAGCGCTGCGGGAGAAGGTGCTGGGCGGGAACGCCCTGACGGTCAGCCTCCACGGCAGCGATGCAGCACTGGACACCCTGAAAAAGCTGCTGCCCGGCAGTGCTTTTGCGGCCGGAGAGCGCCGCGCAGCGGTGCCCTACCGGGAAGCGCTGGCCCCGGCGGTGAACGAGGCCTTCGTCATCGACGGCGGCGTGAACTATGACGTGCTGGCGTGGCCGATGGAGCGGCGCTTGGAGCGGAAGGTGCTGGCCCGGGTGATGAGCTACGAGTATCTGTGGCACAGCATCCGGGAGGTGGGCGGCGCTTACGGCACCGGCATGGTGACCCAGAACGACGATGTGGAGTACCTCTACACCTACCGTGACCCCCATCTGGCGGAGAGCTACGAGGCCTTCGCCGCCGGGCCGGCAGAGCTGGCGGGGCGCGATTACACCGAAAACGATATGAACGAATTCATTGTGGGCGCTGCGGCTAAGCTGGACACCCCGCGCAAGCCCCGGGACGAGGCTGCGGCTACCGACTGCAAGTATTTCTGCGGCATCACCGACGAGATGAACGCCGCCGAGCGGAAGAGCCTGTGCAGTGTGGATGCTGCCGCCCTCAAGGCTGAGGCGGCGGACCTGTCTGTCCGGATGGAGAAGGGCGTTCGGGTGGCGTTCGGCAGCAAGGAGGCCGTGGAAGCCGCGAAAGCGCTGTTTGACCGGGTGGAAACGCTGTAAAAGGAGCGGAGCGCCTCCCGGAGACTTTGCGCAGAAAATCGTGTAAAAATCCCCTGTCTGTGGAAAAGAACACAGGCAGGGGATTTTTCTTGTCTAAAAATATTACTGTAGGGATAAAACACAGCGAAAGATACAAAAGCGAATCAAAAAGTATGTACTCCTGCGGAGGGAAAAAGCGTGGTATCCTTTTGCCAACGAAAGAACGAAAGGATGTGAGAACACAGGATGGGGCAGGAAAAGCAGGAGGCGTCCAATGGGATGAAAAATCTTCAGAAGGCCGCAGACACCCTGAGCACCATGCTGGTGCAGGAGATCAAGGGCCTGAATGCCCGCCAGCGTGCGGCCCGGAAGGAAAAAAGCACCGACACTGGCCTCATGAAGGATCTCAAGGAGGCCACCGCCGTGCTGAAAGACCTGACAGGCGTGACGAAGACCCTGAACGACCAAGGAATGGAGGAAGAAGGGCGGGAATGCGGCGTGGTGCTGCTGCCGCCGGTGGAGGAGGTATGATGGAAGAAAACAAGGAGCGGAACATCGTCTGGAAGCCCCAGCCGAGGCAGCTGGAATTTATGCGGCGGCCTGAGCCGGAGGCGCTTTACGGCGGCGCGGCAGGCGGTGGAAAGAGCGACGCCCTCGTCATCGAGGCGCTGCGGCAGGTGCACATCCCCCACTACCGGGCGCTCATCCTCCGCAAGACCTACCCGCAGCTGTCCGACCTCGTGGACAAGAGCCAGCGCTACTATCTCCGGGCTTTCCCGGAGGCGCAGTACAACGCCACGAGTCATGTGTGGGTCTTCCCCAGCGGGGCGAAGATCTACTTCGGCTCGATGCAGCACACGAAAGACCGGACGAACTATCAGGGCAAAGCCTTCGACTTCATCGGCTTCGATGAGCTGACCCACTTCGAGTGGGAGGAGTACAGCTATATGATGAGCCGCAACCGTCCCACCGGCCCCGGCACACGGGTGTACCTGCGGGCCACCACCAACCCCGGCGGGGTGGGCCACGGCTGGGTCAAGGCAAGGTTCATCACTCCCGCCCCGCCCGGAACCCCCATTGAGGAGGAGTGCACGGTGCAGATGCCGGACGGTACGGAAAAGATGCTCCGGCGGGCAAGGGTATTCATCCCGTCCAGCGTCTTTGACAACCCCGCTCTGCTGAAGAACGACCCGGGTTATCTGGCCAGCCTCGCAGCCATGCCGGAGGCGGAAAAGCAGGCGCTGCTCTATGGCAGCTGGGACAGCTTTTCCGGGCAGGTGTTCACCGAGTGGCGGAACGACCCGAAGCATTACGAGGACCAGCGCTGGACTCATGTCATCGCGCCCTTTGCCATCCCGAAGCACTGGAAGATCTACCGGGGGTATGACTTCGGCTATTCGAAGCCGTTCTCGGTGGGGTGGTACGCGGCGGACGAGGAGGGGCGGCTCTACCGCATCAAGGAGCTTTACGGCTGCACGGGCCGACCCGACGAGGGAACGCACCTCGACCCGGTGGAACAGGCCCGGCGCATCCGGGAGGCCGAGCAGAACGACCCGATGCTCCGGGGGCGGGTGATCACAGGCATCGCCGACCCGGCCATCTTCGACCAGAGCCGGGGCGAGAGCGTCGCGGATATGCAGGAGAAAAGCCCGAACTTCCTGCATTGGAGGCCCGGAGACCACACCCGTCTGGCGGGCAAGATGCAGTTCCACTACCGGCTGCATTTCGACGAGGAGGGCAGGCCGATGCTGCAGGTGTTCCATACCTGCAAACACTTCATCCGTACCATCCCGAACCTCGTGTACGACGAGAGCAATGTGGAGGACATCGACACCCGGCAGGAGGATCATATCTACGACGAGTGCCGCTATGTGCTGATGGAGAACCCCATCTCGCCGCCCCGGCAGATCGCCGGGCCGACGGTGCGGGATGACCCGCTGGAGCTGCATGGGAGGGCGAGATTTCTGAGGGTGTGAAGGGGAGAAGCGTTGGCAGGCCGGGCAGGTCTGAGATGGACGAGCAAAGCCCGCCAGCGGCAGAAACGGAAATGCCCTGCGACAGAGGGCAGAAAGGAGTTACATTGGACGAGATGAGAGAAAAGCTGCCCATCGGGCCGGAGGAGGTGGGCGAGGCGGCACAGATCTTGCAGCGGTACAAGGCAGGCAAGGCGGCGCTGGACAAGCGCTTGGTGGATAACGAGCTGTGGTTCCGGATGGGGCACTGGAAGAACTACCAGAACCCCATGATGGAGGGCAAGCCCCAGCCGTCCAGCGGGTGGCTGTTCAACTCCATCGCCAACAAGCACGCCGACGCGATGGACAACTACCCCAGCCCCAACGTCCTGCCCCGGGCCGAGGACGATGAGGCTGCGGCACAGGCGCTTTCCAGCGTTTTGCCCGTAGTGCTGGAACAGGCCGACTACGAGCAGGTGTACAGCGACACATGGTGGCGCAAGCTCAAGCAGGGCACCGGTGTCAAGGGGGTGTTCTGGGACCCGGAGCAGCGGGGCGGCGTGGGCGAGATCAGCATCCGGCCCATGAACCTGCTGATGCTCTACTGGGAGCCGGGCGTGGACGACATTCAGGCGTCGCCCCATTTCTTCTCGCTGAGTCTGGCGGACTCGAACCAGCTGGAAGAGCGCTGGCCTCAGCTGGCAGGGCACACCGCCAGCGTCCTCGATGTGCCCCGCTACATCCACGACGGAGGCCTCGACACCAGCAGCAAGAGCGTCGTGGTGGACTGGTACTACAAAAAGCTCTCGCCGGAGGGCCGGAGCGTGCTGCACTACTGCAAGTTCTGCAACGGCGTGGTGCTCTACGCCAGCGAGAACGACCCGGCACTGGCCGAACGGGGATTCTACGACCACGGCAGGTATCCTTTTGTGTTCGACCCGCTGTTCATGGAGGAGGACAGCCCGGCTGGCTTCGGGTACATCGACGTGATGAAGGAATGCCAGACCGCCATCGACCGGATGAACCACGCCATGGATGAGAACGTCCTGCTCTCGGCCCGGCAGCGGTATGTCCTGAGCGACACAGCAGGGGTCAACGAGGAGGAGCTGACCGACCTGTCCCGAGACATCATCCATGTGGCGGGGCGGCTGAACGACGACAGCTTCCGGCCGATGCAGACGGCGGGACTGCAGGGCAACAGCCTGAGCTACCGCAACAGCCGCATCGAGGAGCTGAAGGAAATCAGCGGCAACCGCGACATGACGCAGGGCGGCACTGCCGGAGGCGTCACGGCGGCTTCGGCCATCGCTGCTTTGCAGGAGGCGGGCAGCAAGCTCAGCCGGGATATGCTCAAGAGCGCTTACCGGGCATTTGCCAAGGAGTGCTACCTCATCATCGAGCTGATGCGGCAGTTCTACGACGAGGAGCGCATCTTCCGCATCACGGGAAAGGGCGGCGAGAGCGAGTTTGTCCGGTTTTCGGGCGAGGTGCTCCGCGCCCGGCCGGCGAAGGTCGTGGGCGGTGTGGAGCTGGGCAGCCGTGAGCCGGTGTTCGACATCGTGGTGAGCGCGGAGAAGAAGTCTACCTTCAGCCGTCTTTCCCAGAATGAGACGGCCAAGGAGTGCTATCAGCTGGGCTTTTTTGCCCCGGCCAACGCCGATGCGGCGCTGGCGGCGCTGGAAATGATGGACTTCGAGGGCATTGAGAAGGTACGCCAGAGGGTGCGGCAGAACGGCACCCTCGCCCGGCAGCTGGCACAGATGCAGGCCCAGATGGCCCGGCTGACGGGCCTGCTGGAAGCGCAGGAACAGCCTGCCCCGCCCAAGCTGAGCGGCCCGGCGGAGGAACTGAGCACGGCGGCGATGGCGAGGGCGATGAAGATGCAGAAAGGAGAAATGAGATGATAAAAGTGAACTATACCGAGCTGGACGGCCCGGCAGGCCCCACCTGCCGGTTAGAGGCCTCGGGCCACGCGGGCTATGCCCCCGCCGGGCAGGACATCGTGTGTGCGGGAGCAAGCACCCTGATGCAGACCCTCTGCGCCCTGCTGGCGGGCGAGGAGGGCGCCAAGAGCGGCGCATGGGACGAGCCGGACGGCCCGCGTCTGGCGGTGACGGCGGCTGCGCCCCAGAAGCCGTGGGTGGAGGGGGCCTTCGAGTTCGCCAAGGCAGGCTTTGCCCTGCTGGCAGAGCGTTACCCGGACCATGTCCGCTTTGCCGACCTGAGCGGCCGGGGCGAACAGTCGATGGTGGACTTGCAGATGTTTGCAGAGGGCGGTGAAGGTGCCCCCGCCCTCAGCCACGCACAGGCTCAGCAGGCCATCGCCTCCGGCACCATGAGGGCCGACGAGGGCAGCGGGGAGACTCCGGAGGTGCCGGCGCAGACTGCACCGGAAAAGCCGGAAGAGCCGCCTGCACCGCAGGAACGTCCTGCGCCGCTCCCGCCTGTCCCGGGCCTGCAGGCGGGAGAGAATGCCGTCCGTGCCCTCCACGCCCGCTGGGCCGCAGAGGAGGCGATGATCCGCCGGGACGTCCCGGGCTTCTCGCTCCGGCAGGAGCTTGCGAACCCCGAAATGCGCCGTCTGATGGAGCTGCCCGGGATGCGGATGGGGGACGCCTACCGTCTGGCCCATTACAGTGATGCGCTGCAGCAGACCGCCCGGACTGTGGAGCAGGGCGTCGTGGAGCGCATCCGCCAGCGCTCGGCCCGCCCGGCGGAAAACGGCACCAGCCCCGGCGGCGCAGCCGTCACCCGCGCCGATGTGGCCAGCATGACCCGCGCCCAGCGCGAGGCACTGGAACGCCGTGCGATGCACGGAGTGAAGATCAGTTTCTGAAAAAACCTCTCCGATGCAGGAGGGGTCAAAAAGCAAGGAAAAGAAAGGACGAATGACATGAAAAACGACAATATGAAGATGGATCTCCAGCTCTTTGCCGACGCTTCTGCAAGCCTGCAGAACACCACCGGCACCATGACCAAGGAAATGAAGACCTTCTACGAAAAGCGCCTCATTGATCAGGCCGAGCCGCGTCTGGTGCACGATCAGTTCGCGGACTACTACCCCGTGCCCCAGAACGGCGGCAAGACCATCGAGTTCCGCAAGTACGACAGCCTGCCCAAGGCCGACACCCCGCTGACCGAGGGCGTGACCCCCAACGGTCAGGCCCTGAACGTCACCACCATCACCAGCGACCTCCACCAGTATGGCGGCTGGACCCCGCTGACCGATGTTTTGCAGATGACCGCCATCGACAACAATGTGGTGCAGGCGACCCGTGTGCTGGCCAGTCAGGCCGGCCGCACCATGGACAGCATCACCCGCGATGTGCTGGCCGGCGGCACCAATGTCATCTATGCGCCGAAGCTGGGGGAGGACGGCACCGAGACGGCTGTCACCAGCCGCAAAGCGCTGGACAAGAGCTGCACCCTGACCCCGAAGCTGTTCTTTCAGGCGGCGGCGCAGCTGGGCGCGATGAATGCTGACCCCATCGGTGACAGCTACATCGCCATCATCCACCCCTATGCGGCCTACGACCTCAAGACCTGCAAGGAGTTCATCGAGGCCCACAAGTACGCCGACCCCGAGACCATGTACCGCGGCGAGATCGGCAAGCTGGGCAACATCCGCTTTATCGAGACCAGCGAGGCGAAGATCTGGAAGGACGGCACCTGCCCGACGGGTCTGGCGGTGTTCGGCACTCTGGTGCTGGGCGCTCACGCCTACGGTGTCACCGAGCTGGAAGGCGGCGGTCTGGAGCACATCGTCAAGCAGCTGGGCTACGGCGACGACCCGCTGAACCAGCGCGCTTCCGTGGGCTGGAAGGGGATGCGTGCGGCGGAACGTCTGGTGGAACAGTATATGGTGCGTATTGAGAGCGTGTCCAGCTACTCGGGTACTGCGGCGGCGAATTAAGCCCTCTCAGTCACCTGCGGTGACAGCTCTGCGCTGGACGAGAAAGGCCCGGTAAAAAACAGAAAGGGCGGGCCTCGCTTACAAGGGCAGGCCCGTGGAAAGGAGAAAGCCATGGAAGAAAAGAAGAATGTCCGCATCCGGCTGTTCAAGGACAACAGCCGCTACAAGGGCGACCTGTTCGTCAGCGTCAACGGCGTGAACTACAAGATCCGCCGGGGCGTGGAGGTGGAGGTGCCGCCTGAGGTGGCTGAGGTGCTGGAGCACAGCCAGCAGCAGGATGAGTACACCGCCGCCCGCATCGCTGCAGCAGAGACTGCGGCCCAGTAAGAGAAACGCGGCCCGGCAGAAACGGCAGAGAAAGGCCGCCGCTGCCGGGCTTTTTTGGAAAAAGCGAAAGGAGGCTTTTTATGACGGTAGGAGAAGCGATGGAGCGGGCTGAGGAACTGCGCCCGGGCAGCCGTGTCGCGGCCCGGACCCGGCAGCGGTGGCTATGCGAGGTGGACGGGATGCTGCGGGAGCGGTTCTTCCGCCCCAGCGGTGCCGACAGCCGGGAGGGCGTGGGGGCGGATCTCGCGTGGGACGACGGCCTGCGGGACGACGATGTGCTGCTGGTGCCGCCGCCCTTTGACAGTCTGTACCCCCACTACCTGTGCGCCATGACCGACGCCGCTCTGGGAGAGAACGACCGCTACGCCGGGGAGCAGGCTCAATATAACAGCATTCTGGCCGAGCTGGCCGGGTGGCTGAGGCGGAACTACCGGCCCGTACGGGGCAGTAGGTGGCGCTGGTGAAGGAGGAATGACAGATGATCCTTGCGAACCGGAACGGCCTGAAGAACACCCGGAATATGCTGCGGGTGTTCGGCGGGCTGAACGAGACGTACAGCTGCACCGAGGCGGAGTACAGCGCGGGCATCAACTTTTCGGCCCGGAACTTCCCGGCCCTGAGCACCCGTCTGCCCCGCCGGAAGCTGCGGGAGACGGCAGAGCTGAACGGGATGTATCACCTGAACGGCCTGCTGATGGTCTGCGGCACCAGACTCGTCTACACCCCGGACGACCCCGACGAGCTGGAAGTGACCCTGGAGAACGCGGTGGAGGACGGAAAAAAGACGCTGGTGGGCATCGGGACAAAAATTCTGATCTTCCCGGACAAGCTGGCCTTCGACACCGTCAGCCGGGAGGTGAGCGCACTGGGGGCGGTGTGGTCGGGGGCGAACGCCAGCATGGAGTTTGCCCCCTGCGACGCCGAGGGCAGGGTCTACGAGGTGAGCGGCAGCGGCCCTTCGGAGCCGGAAAATCCGAAGGATGGGCAGCTCTTCCTCCGGGTGGAGGACCCGGAGAAGCCATGGAGCAGCGAGAGCACGCTGGAGGTGTACAGCGAGGCGTCGGGCAACTGGTCGGCGGTGGTGCTGGATTGCTGCCGCATTTCAGCCAAGGGCGTCGGCGCAAATTTCCGGGCCGAGGACACCGTAGCCCTCAGCGGCTCGGGCGCAGAGCAGGCCGGGCAGTGGAGCGGGCTGGACGGTGACCGCATCGTCCGCGACGCCAGCGAGGACGCCCTGCGGGTCAGGGCCGACCCCGGCGGCGAGTGGTTCTATGGCCGTCTGACCCGCACCGGCGCAGCGGTGCGGTGGGTAAGTCTGGACGGCAGCGTCAGACGGGAGTTTGTCTCGGCGGAGACGGTGAGGCTGGAGCGCCGGGTGCCGGACATGGACTATCTGACCGAGTGCGACAACCGGATATGGGGCTGTTCCAGCAAGGAGAACGTCATCTACGCCTGCAAGCTGGGCGACCCGTCCAACTGGTTCTCTTACCGGGGCATCGCCGCCGACAGCTATGCTGTGACCGTGGGCAGCGACGGGGCGTTCACCGGCGCGGCCACCTGCATGGGATATGCACTTTTCTTCAAGGAGAATACCCTCCACAAGCTCTATGGCTCCAAGCCCTCGGATTTCCAGCTGAGCAGTCTGCGCTGCCGGGGCGTGGCAAAGGGCGCGGCACGGAGCCTCTGCGTCATCAACGAGACGCTCTACTATCTCTCGCCCGACGGCGTGATGGCGTGGGATGGAAGCATCCCCACCAAGGTCTCGACGGCCCTCGACCCGGCCCGGCTGCGGAACGTGAAGTCAGCTCTGGGCGGTGCGCTGGACGGGCGGTATTACCTGCATCTCGTGCGGGGCAGCGGCGAAGCCCAGACCGTCCGGCTGCTGGTCTACGACACCGAGCGGGGCTTGTGGCAGGAGGAGGACGTCTGCTCCTACGAGATGACCGGCAGCGGCGGACAGCTCTACCTCTGGGATGGCAAGGCGGTCTGGGCGGCGGATGCGGAGCGGGAAGAGAACTGGCAGCGGGCCGATGGCCTCGAAGAGGGGGTGCGGTTCGAGCTGGTCAGCGGGGACATCGGGCTGGACCGCCCGGAAGAACAGTATCTTTCCCGGCTGACCCTCCGGCTCGAGGCCGAGGCGAAGAGCCGCTTCGAGCTGGCGGTGAGCTATGACGGCGGGGCGTGGGAGACACTGGCCCAGAGGACGGCCGACGGGCGGCGCTGCTTCGACATCCCCTTCGTTCCCCGGCGGTGCGGGAGCCTGCGGCTGCGGCTGAAGGGCCGGGGGCAGATCACCCTGCGCAGCCTGACCCGGACGAGCGCCGCCGCGAGAGGCGGCATTCTGGCACAGGAGGTGAACTGATATGGCAAGTGTCACAGGGCTTTCGAAGATCGGCCTGCCCCATCTGAGCGAGAACATGGACGCAGAGGATGCCCGTGCCATCCGCAACTACTTATACCAGATGCAGGAGCAGCTGCAATATGTGCTCTGCAATCTGGACGTGGAAAATATGTCGGAATCGCTGCGCACCCGGCTGAACAGCATCCAGTGAGAAAGGAGAAGCTATGAGTACCGAGAAGAAGAAAGAACAGCAGCTTTTGGAGGAGCTGAGCGCCCAGCCTGCGGCCCGGTCTTCCTACAGTACGGCAGGCCTGAGCAGCCGCAGGGAGGTGGAGAATGCGCTGGCAAAGGCGGAGTACAGCCCCAGCCAGAGTGTGACCGACGCGGCGGCCGACCTGAAGAACTGGCAGCAGAACCGTCCGGGCCAGTACGAGAGCGCCTATCAGGGCCGGATCGAAGACCTCATCGGTCAGCTGCTGGGGCGGGACAGCTTCCAGTACAGCTATGCACAGGACCCGCTCTACCGCCAGTATGCCCGGCAGTACACCCAGAACGCCCGCAATGCCAGCGCAGATGCCGCCGCACAGGCAGCGGCCCTGACCGGCGGCTACGGTTCGAGCTATGCGGTCAGCGCGGCGCAGCAGGCGTATCAGCAGCAGATGGGTGCCCTGAACGACGCTTTGCCCTCCCTCTACCGGCTGGCGCTGGACACCTACAACAGCGAGGGCGACGATGTCGTGACCCGCATCGACCAGCTCAATGCGCAGGAACAGAACGCACAGGCGCGGTATAATGCGGAGCTGTCGGACTACTATAGTCAGCTCGACCGGAAGGGCAGCGCCTACAACGCCGCCTATGAGCAGGACTATGGCCGCTATCAGGACTATCTGGGTCGGCTGGACACCCTCTACGGCTATTACTCCGCGCAGGAACAGCAGGCGCGTGCCAAACGTCAGCAGGCATTCAGCAATGTGCTGAGTGTCCTGGGCGTCATCGGCGACGCGGTGCAGCTGGCCATCACCGGCACCACCGGCATCGGCTCGCTGATGGGTAGTCTGGCGAATACCGGCTACAATATGTATGCCAAGGATCGCGCCTATGAGGCCGAGCGTGCTGATGCTGCGTGGAGCCAGCAGATGCAGGAGAACCAGCGGCAGGACAGTCTGGCCCAGCAGAAGTACAAGAACGAGCTGGCCGAGCGGCAGTATCAGGACACCCTGCGTCAGCAGGAGTTCAACAACAATGTCACCAGCGAGAAGCTGAACATTGCCAAGGGCGAGTGGGCGCTCAAGCAGTCCAAGGCGGCCCAGAGCGCCCAGCAGGCCGCGGCAAATGCCGGGGCAAAGAGTGCGGGTGTCTCGGGCGGGGAGCCGGTGCTGACTTTGGGCGGCACGGTCGTGCCCTACAGCGCCGCACGCCTCTACCGTCAGGGCAGGAGCGATACAGCCATCCGGAGCGAGCTGCTGAAGGAGGGCTACTCCAACGAAGAGATCCAGAATATCCTGAAGCAGCTGGGAAGCTGAGAAAACGGAAAAAGGCCGCAGCACGGAACACGGAAGGGTGTTCTGGGCTGCGGCCTTGGTCTGGTTTGAGATGTTTTGGAGCTGTTTATAAAGTGGAGGAGGGAAGCGGCCTACGAGTTGCGGCACCCGGCATCCGCTGCACGGGACGCCCCACGGAGTTACCACGGTAGACATTCCTACAGGTTGGTTCGAGTTCCACTGGACGCCCCACGGAGCTGCCACAGTAGACATTCCTACAGATTGGAACCCGCGGGCTAAGCGACAGCCCACTGGGCTGATCGCTTACCTCGCCTGCGGCGAGGCCGCCCTGTTCTCGTCCCACTGGACGCCCCACGACAGAAAAAGACCCGCAAGCATATGCTCGCGGGTCTTTTTAGTGGGGTGCCCAGTGGGACTCGAACCCACGGTCTCCAGATCCACAATCTGGCGCGTTAACCGACTACGCTATGGGCACCACATCAATGCGCCCGAAGGGACTCGAACCCCCGGCCCACTGCTTAGAAGGCAGTTGCTCTATCCACCTGAGCTACGGGCGCACGTTGTTATCCCATTGGGTTCTGATATGGTTCGCAGCTGTGAGTCGAAGCACGCTGCGAGAAGTATAATACCATAGCCCCGGGGTTCTGTCAAGGGAAAATCAAAACTTTTTTGCACTTTCTGCAAAAACTGCCTCACAGCAGCCACATCCCTGCGAAGCCAAAGACCAGCCCGAAGGCTGCACCGGCCAGCACATCCCGGATGAAATGCACCCCGGACAGCACCCGCAGCAGACAGATGAGGGCGGCGATGGTCAGCATCCCGACGCCGACGGCGGGGTAGAAGTAGAGCCACACCATCCCAAGGACGGCGGCGCTCAGAGCGTGGCGGGAGGGGCAGGAATTGCCGCGGGTGCTTTTCGGGACGAGGGGGACAAAGCCCGGCTGCTCATAAGGGCGGGGAAAGTTGAGTCTGGCCCGCAGGAGGGTGCCCATCCAGAACGCCAGCCCCGGCACAAGGATGGCCCGGGCGATGACCTGCATAAAATCAAGAGCGCCGCCGCCCCGCCCGACACGAAGCATCGCAAACCACCGGAGGTTGAGCAGCAGAAGGAGCGCCGGATAACAGACGAAGGGCACGAGGGGGAGCCAGCGGTTGAGCAGGATGATGCCCTCCCGGAGGGCAGGATGCCCCTCGAGCCAGTCGGTCAGCTTCTTGTATCGTTCCGGTGTCATGGTGCTTCCTCCCTGAGAAGATCAGTCAAAGCAGGTGTTGAGGTAGTTTTCCACATCAAAAGGCTCAGGCGTGGAGTCCTTGCGCAGGTAGAGGGGGTGATGGGGGTGGCCCTTCTTGCTGCGGGGGCCGAAGGTCACCCACGGAATGTCGCGCTCCCGCGTCAGGGCCACCATCTCCCGCATCAGGCCGGGCAGATAGGCCCGCTTTTCGATGAGGGTGCCCCATGCAGCCCACATGGTGGGCTCGGTCTGGGCCAGCACGGCCCGCAGCCAGCGGAGGTTCTCGTCGCAGAGGGCGCGGTCGGGGGTCTTGTCCATATCGTTGGGGTTCGTGGCCCGCTGGGGGTAGACGTTGAACATGATCCAGCTGTCGAAGCCGTTGGCACTGGCCAGACGCTCCACGCTCTTCAGGGTGGGGTCCAGCGCGCCGGGCTGGGCGGTGCTGGGGTTGATGCCGATGCAGACCAGCGGGCGGCGGCCCACCCGGCCCAGCACATAGCGGTAAGGCTGGTAGGTGTGCGGCTCGTAGTACCAGATGCCGCCGGGGTATTCGCCGGCTTCCAGCCGGGGGAGAGCGTCACAAAGCATAGATTACCTCGCAAAAAATGGATGTTTCCCTTATCGTACCTTAAAATTTGCGGGAAAGCAACACCTTGCGGCGAGAAAGTCTCCCATATTTTTGATTTTCATGCTATACTAATCCTGTGAAGCTATCCCTCTTCATTTGCTGAAAAAGCAGAAGGAGTTTTATCTATGATGGAAGATTACCGCAGCGCCCTGCGTGCAGGCCAGCGTGCCTACCGGGCCAGTGTGGCCCGGGGCCAGTCGCCCTATCTTGCGGTGCTGGACGAGATCATTGCCGACGCAGACATCGTGGCGCAGGAGCCTCTGGGGCTGGTGGACATCCCGGCCGAGAGCATCGTGGGCACCAAGACCGCCGGACGCCACACCGCCTTTGCCTCCAACTTTATGCCCCTCCTCGAGGACGACACCGAGTTTGCCGTCAAGTGGTCGAACCTCTGTGAAGCCCATCTGGAAGAGGGCATCCATACCCCCATCATTGCCTTCGAGTACATGAACCGGTTCTATGTACAGGAGGGCAACAAGCGGGTCTCTGTCCTCAAGTATTATGAGGCCGTCAAGATCCCCGGCACCGTCACCCGGCTCATCCCGGCCAGAAACGACACGCTGGAAAACAAGCTCTACTATGAGTTCCTCGATTTCTATAAGCTCTCCCGCATCAACAACGTCAGCTTCTCCCGGCTGGGCGGCTATGCGAAATTGCAGACGCTGGCCTGCAAGGCCACGGGTGAGGCGTGGACGGAGGACGACCGGCTGAATTTCTCGGCCCTCTACACCATGTTCAGCCAGCAGTTCTATGCGCTGGGCGGCGGCTCGCTGGGGCTGACGCCGGGAGATGCTCTGCTGGTGTATCTGTCGGTGTACCGCTATGCCGACGCCTGCCAGTCCACCCCCACGAAGGTGCGGGAGAATCTGGCCCGGCTCTGGGACGAGGTGAAGATCCTTGCCGAACCCCACGCCGTGGAGCTGCTGCTGGAGCCGAAGCGCAGCGCAGAGCCGCTGCTGAGCAAGCTGAACATCTTCAGCTCCCGGCCCAGCGAACTGCGGGTGGTCTTCCTCCACGAGCACAATGCCCAGACCAGCGCGTGGGTGCGTGGACAGGACAAGGGCCGTGCTGCGCTGGTGAAGGCGTTCCCTGACAAGCTCTTCGTCAGCTGCCGGGAGAACATCAACCCCGAGGTGGATGCCGAGCAGGTGCTGGAAGAGGTGGCCCACGACCATGCGGACATCGTCTTTACCACCAGCGCCCGGATGCACACCGCCTGTCTGAAGGTGGCGGCCCAGCACCCCAAGACCCGCTTCCTCAACTGCTCCCTCAACGCGCCCCATCCGCTGGTGCGCACCTACTACCCCCGCACCTACGAGGTGACGTATCTGCTGGGGATGCTGGCGGGCATCGTTTCCCGCAGCGACCGGGTGGGCTATGTGGCCGCGAACCCGGTGTACGGCGTACCGGCGGCCATCAACGCCTTTGCACAGGGCGTGCGGGCTGTCCGGCCCGAGAGCCGGGTGGTGCTGCGGTGGGCCTGCCTGTCGGATGAGAGCCATCCGCAGGACTTCTCCGACCGGAAGGACATCGAGGTCTTCTACAGTCAGGACTTCCGGGAGCCGGAAGGGACCTACCGGGATTACGGACTCTGCCGCCGCCTGCCCGACGGCGTATTGCAGCCGCTGGGCCTGCCGGAGTGGCGGTGGGATGTCTTCTTCACCGAGATCGTCCGGTCGGTGTTTGCCGGGACGTGGGACAGTGCCCCCGGCGGCAGGGCCATCAACTACTGGTGGGGCCTCAAGAGCGGGGCCGAGCGGGTGGAGTACCCCATCCGGCTGGGCAGCGGCACGGTGCAGCTGCTCAGGATGGCCGAGCGTCAGCTCTGCGAGGGAGAGCTTCAGGTCTTCCCCACCGAGAGCTACAGCCAGAGCCATGTCCTCCACCATGCGGCTTCCGGCATCTATACGCCCAAGGAGCTGATGGAGATGGACTGGCTGGACGAGTGCGTGGAGGGCGAGCTGCCCAGCTACGATGCACTGGACGCCAAGACCCGGGGACTTCTGGACATCAACGGTCTGGACATCGTGAAAGGGACGCCGCAGTAACAGGCGATGCCTCAAGGATAGAAAAGAATGGAGCAAAGCAGCGTGAAAATACTTGCGATCTCGGATGTCCCGTCCGAACTGCTCTGGGACGAGAGCGTCCGCAGGCGGCTGGAGGGCATCGACCTCATCCTCTCCTGCGGCGACCTGCCGAAAAAATATCTGGAATATCTTACAAACTTTACCGCCGCCCCCATCCTGTACGTCCACGGCAACCACGACGGCAGCTACAAAGGGGCAGAACCCGGGGGCTGCATCTGTGTGGACGATGCAGTCTATGTCTGGAAGGGACTGCGCATCATGGGGCTGGGCGGATGCAGCCGATACAACAAGGAAGACACCTTCCAGTACACAGAGGGCGAGATGCGGCGGCGTGCCCGGCGGCTCTGGCTGGCGGCCCGGCGGGCCGGGGGAGTTGACATCCTGCTGACCCACGCCCCCGCCAGCGGACTCAACGACGGCACCGACCGGGCGCACAAGGGCTTTCAGGTGTTCAACGACCTGATGGACCTGTATCAGCCCAAGTGGTTCATCCATGGGCATATGCACCTGAATTATGGGGCGAATCTGCCCCGGGTCTGCACCCGGGGCGGCACCACCGTCATCAACGCCACCGAGCGGTATGAGTTTGAGATCCCCGACCCGGTGCAGATACCGAAGCGGAAGCTCTTCGGGAGAGAGTGAGGAGACAAAACAATGGAGACAGAACGCGCATTGCAGCAGCTGGAATTGCTGCAGAAAAAATTGTACGCCTATCACTGTGCAGACAGCTCCCTCTATCTGGATGCTGTGACCACCGCGCCCAGCGGCACCGCCGAGGGACGGGGCGTGGCCATGAGCATTCTGGCCGGTGAGAGCCAGAAGCTGATGACCTGCCCAGAGACGAAGGCACTGCTGGACGAGCTGAACGCCCGCGCCGACGAGCTTGACCTTGTCCACCGCCGGGAGGTGGAAGAGCTTCGCCGCAGCTGTGAGCAGCTGACCCGCATCCCGGCCGAGGAATATATGGCCTATAAGGAGCTGTGCAACCGGGCGGACGATGTCTGGCACAAGGCCAAGGCGCAGGACGATTTTGCCCTGTTCTGCCCGGTCTTACAGGAGCTGGTGGACTACAACCGCCGCTTCGCCGGGTATTATGACGCCTCGAAGGCTCCCTATGACGCCCTGCTGAACGAGTACGAGCGCGGCGTGGATATGGAGAAGCTGGACCGCTTTTTTGAGACGCTGCGGGAAGGGCTTGTGCCGCTCATCCGGAAGATCGGCGAAAAGCCGCAGATCGACGACAGTTTCTTGTATCAGGAGTACCCGGTGGCACAGCAGAAAGCCTTTGCCGACTATCTGATGGAGGTGATGGGACTCGACCGCCGTCACTGTGGTCTGGGCGAGACCGAGCACCCCTTCACGCTGGAATTCAATAATAAGGACGTCCGCATCACCACCAACTACGACGAGCACAACGTGGCGTCCTCCATGTACTCCGTCCTCCATGAGGGCGGCCACGCCCTGTATGAGCTGGGCATCCGGGACGATCTGCAATATACCTGCCTCGCGGGCGGCGTCTCCATGGGCGTCCACGAGAGCCAGTCCCGGTTCTACGAGAACCTCATCGGCCGGTCGCGGCCCTTTGTGGAGGCGGTCTATCCCAAGATGCAGGCGTTCTTCCCCCGGCAGCTGGGCGGCGTCAGCGCGGAGCAGTTCTACCGCGCGGTCAACAAAGCCCAGCCCAGTCTTATCCGCATCGAGGCCGACGAGCTGACCTACTGCCTCCACGTCATGGTGCGGTATGAGATCGAAAAGCAGCTCATCGGCGGCACGCTGGAAGCCAAGGATGTGCCTGCCGTCTGGGCAAAGCTCTACAAGGAGTATCTGGGCGTTGAGGTGCCCAATGACCGGGATGGCTGCTTACAGGACAGCCACTGGTCGGGCGGCTCCTTCGGCTATTTCCCGTCCTATGCGCTGGGCAGTGCCTACGGTGCCCAGATGCTGCGACGGATGGAGCAGGATGTGGATGTCTGGGGGGCGGCTGCGCGGGGCGACCTTGCGCCCATCACCGGCTGGCTGCGGGAAAAAGTCCACCAGTACGGCGGGCTGATGGAGCCTGCCGATGTGGTGAAGAACGCCTGCGGAGACTTCAGCCCCGAGGATTATATCCAGTATCTCACCCGGAAGTACACTGAGCTGTACGGCTTATAAAAACAGGAAAAGGCGTCTGCACAAACGGATGTGCAGACGCCTTTTTTGCAGTGGAAAGCATCACAGCTCCAGCTTGCCGGAGACCTTGTTGATGACATAGTAGGCAGCGCCCTCTTCGGGCTTGACGTAGACCTTGCAGGACTGGACGCCCACCTTGTGGGTGGTGCGGTAGTCGGCCTTGGCGCGCTCGACGACATCGGTGATGTTGTACTGACTGGTGCCGAACTCGACGTAGACCTCCGGGGTGAGCGGGGGACGGCCGCGGCGCTGTGCGGTATCGGAAGCCTTGCGCTTCTTCGGCTCTGCCGCAGGAGTTTCGGGAGCAGCGGCCGCTGCGGGGACAGCAGACTTTTTCTCAGACATAGCGTATACCTTCTTTCCTGTATTCCTCTGCAAATGGAAAACGCGGATGATTTCCGGGCCGGAAGCTGTAGCTCGGTCTGCCCGGCCATTTTCTGAATGTGCCAACGATTCAGGGCACTATACTTATATAATAGTTATTTCTTTGACGTTTGTAAAGTGTTTTTTGGAAAAATCATCCGCTTTGCCCGGTCAAATAGGGGCCAAATTCCGACAAAACGAGGAAGATACAGAGGGAAAAAAGAAACTGGCGGGATTTGTGCGAGTCTCGAAGGACTATCCGGAAGAACAGCGGCGGGAAAAGCAGAAATTTGCCGAGTTGCAAGCTGCATCTTGATTTTAGGCGAAGAATCCGCTATAATATCTATGTTATCCATACAACAGAATGCGCCGGTGTGTCGGAATGGCAGACGAGGGGGACTCAAAATCCGCTTCGTGATTTTTCGTGTCTGTGCAGGAAATCCACGAGTATTCGTTGAATTTTGAAAGTTTGTCGAAGCAGGATTTCTTACATCCCTCCTGAACATCCCTCCAATCTTCGGAAACCGGTACTAATGTCCCAAAATTGAATATAAGCCGATGTGGCGGAATGGCAGACGCAAACGACTCAAAATCCGCTTCGTGATTTTCTGTGTCTGTGCGAGAAATTCACGAGTGTCCGTTGAATTTTGAAGGTTTGTCGAAGCAGGATTTCTTACATCCCTCCTGAACATCCCTCCAATCCTCAGAAACCGGTACTAATGTCCCAAAATTGAATATAAGCCGATGTGGCGGAATGGCAGACGCAAACGACTCAAAATCGTTCGGGAAACCATGTGGGTTCGAGTCCCACCATCGGCACTTCATCATAAAACGGCTTAGGATCGAAAGATTTTAGGCTGTTTTTCTTTTTTGCCCATTTTTTATACTTTGGCGTTTTCTGGGAAGATATTGACGATTGCATTCGCCGAAGATACCTTACTGGAGAAATCCAGATGTGTATAAATGTTGCTTGTCGTGCTGATGTCGCTGTGCCCCAGCCACTCCTGAATCTCCTTCAGGCTCACGCCATTGGCATAGAGCAGACTGGCGCAGCTATGGCGCAGATCGTGAAAGCGGATACGCTTCATCTGGTGTGCGACCAGAAAATCCGGGAAATGTTGGCTCAGGAAATCGGGCCGAATCCGTTTTCCCATCGGGTCTACATAGATATAGTCAAGATAATCGGTGCAATAGCTTTTGCCGCAGACCTTCCGATTCTGCTCCTGCTCCTTTTTCATTTTATTGAGCATCTGCTCACAGGCAGGGATTAGGGGAAGTGTCCGGCAGCTCGACTTTGTTTTTGTCTTATCTCGTGCGATTTCTGTTAGCGTTCCGTTGACCTTTGCGGTCACAACCGTATGCTGAATGCTGATTTTCTTGTTTTCAAAGTCAATGGCATCCCATTTCAAGCCAACAACTTCACTGCGCCGCAGGCCGTAGAATGCAGCCATGATAACGCCAAACTCCGAAGGGTCACCTTGAATCGCTTTGAAAAGCTGCTCCAGTTCTTCACCGCTGTAAATCTCCGACTTGAACTTTTCCTTACGAGGACGTTCAACGCGATCTGCCGGGTTGGAACGGATCATGCCGATTTGAAAAGCGTACTGCAAGCATTTGCGGATGTTGGCGTGATAGTGAATGACGGTGTTTGCCGTAAGGCCACGATCCAACTCATGCTGGTAGAAGTCTTGGATGTATTTGGGATGCTGTTCCATATCCTGCAATGTATAGTGGAGCGGTTCAAAATATGGGACGATCTTGTGAACGATTGCTCTTTCATAGCTGGTATAGGTTGTGATTTCCACTCGTGACTTCATCATTTTCAACCAGTCCGTGATGAAGTCGGTGAAAAGTACCGGGGAGTTATCAAGGCAGGGGTCAACTTCTTTGATGGGGCTGACCTTCAGCCAATTATTGTCAACGGCATATTGTAGGGCATCGGTCAACTCCTTGTGCCAATCCAGAAGCTGCTGTACACTGGCCTCCTCCTGCTGACGCTCATAGCGGAAGAACGTTTCCAGATCGCGCGGAGAGAGTGCTTTCAAAGACAGCCGCTTCTTTTCAAAGTATGGGACAACTACTCTTCCCAGATCATAAGCATATCTGCCATAGGTTTCGGGCGGAAGGTTCATCACGCTTTCCCGAAGCCAGCGGTTCAGATATTCCGATACCGGCAGGTCGGAAACCTGCTGCATCGTTTCAGGGTTAAACTCTTTTTGTGTTTTACGCAACAGAGATTCAGCTCTTTTTTTGTTTCCTTTAACAGGAAGTCCTGTGCTGATGGATTTGGTTCTGCGCTTTCCATCTGTGTCTTTCCAGCTCAGAATCATCTGATACATACCGTTTTGTTCTCTTAAATGTCCGGCCACATTTGTCATAGTTATGCTCCTTTCTGTTCGCAGCCAAACGTCCTTTGCTTAGGCATCATAAGTTTAGAAGATTCTGGAGTGTTTTGCAAGGATGGCACAAGGGAGTTTGAAAGGTGCATCCCTCCAAGTTGCCGATCCTGATCGAGCAGGTACTCTACCACGCAGAGTTTTGGTATCTTATAGCTGCGTCCTACACGCGCCGAGTGGATCTTATTCTGCTTGACCAACAGATACGCATTCTTCCGGCAGATGCCAAGCATTTCCTGAAGATGCTCCACCGTCACCACATCCGGGTAGTCCTTGAACATCGTCAGATACCTCTCCGTCTTTCGGTCAGGCTCTTCCTGAATCAAAGTGCAGGCTGCGATCTCGCTCATTCCTGTCCTCTCTTTCTAGTTCAATATGTCGATTATTCAGCAAAAAATACTATATGTAAAGTGTGATGGTCTTTTTCGGGGACCATCTCACTTGCCAAAGGAGATATTTGAGCTTAGAACTTCATCGGCAGTGCGTCTTTCCTGCACTTGCCGTTGTAGGTGGTGTAGATGGGGTAAACGTACCGCCGCCAGCCCGGAAGCTTGGCGGGGTTATCCCGGCTGACACGGTAGAGCTCCATGGGATGGACGCCGCTCAGCGCACGGACAAGCCGCTCCTCGCTGTACTGCCCATGATACAGCTGCACAAAGTACATCACGCCCCGCAGGACAGCCGCCCGGAAGGAATCCGGTTTGCCCTCCCACGCTTCCACGATGTGCCGCAGAGCTTCGCAGTAGATCTCTTCGCCCAGCTGGTCGTACAGCTTCAGCGCCGTGCCCACGCAGCCGATGCGGTAGTCGCTCAGCTGCATACTGTCGTAGTTGAGGGAAAGCCCCGCCCGGTTAGTGGCTGCGACAAACGCCTTGGAAGGCGCATCGCCGCCCACCACCTTGGCGCGCAGCTTGATGCCCGCCGACAGGGGTGCGGCGTGACCGTTCTGCTCGGCAAAGAGCAGGGCTTCCTGCTCCATCGTCAGACCGGTGTAGACCTTGCAGAGGATCGGGCGGTCCTCGCCGCCGTTGAGGAGGATGCAGCCCTCGATGGTGTGCTGCCCATCCATTACATAGTACCTGCCGTTGCGGAAGCTGACCTTCGGCTCGTTAACGATGTACTCGTTGAAGTCCCTTGCAATCAGCTCCACCCTCTTGCGCTCTACGCCCCGCTGGTAGATCTCGCGGGGATAGATCAGCTTGCTGCTGTGGATGACCGAAAGCTGGTACGGCGGGTTGATACCAATGAAAGTATTGTTGTCGTTCAGGCGCATCGCATTTCCTCCTTGATTCTCCAAATGTACTTCTCGGCTTCCTCTAAGATCTCAGTCACCTGCTGCTTCCGCTTCGGGCTGGTGAGCAGGCTGGGATTGAAGGTGAAGCTATATTCGAGCCGCTGGATCATGGCATGAACCGCGGATTGCAGTTCGGTGTACAGCATCATTTCCTCGATGCTTCCGGCGTTCTCAAAGGACGACCGGATGGGCGTATAGGGGTAGACAGGCGGTTTGCCATCCACCACCTCAGGCGGCGCATAAACCGCCGTAGAGCGCCGGATAGGCTCTATCTGCTGGATGCTGCCCATAGGGTTCAGCGCAAGGCTGATGCGAACCGCATCATCCACCCGGCGCATCTCCTCTGGGGTCAGATGCCCCAGATACTTCAGTGCCCGGCTTTTGTCGATGGTGAAGATCTGCTCTGCCTGCACAACGGACGGCATATTCAACCCTGCGTTTTCCAACAGGCAGTGGGTCGG
>NZ_JAJEQL010000069.1:0-2099 GCF_020687345.1 Faecalibacterium butyricigenerans | reverse complement strand
GACCTGCATGACGGTCTCCTTGACTGTGCCGACCAGTGCCTTGTCCTTGCAGCGTTTCGACCAGAGGATCTGCTTTTCCACCACAGGCACATAGACCACATGGAGATGATAGTGGTAGACTTCACGGCCTAATGCTTCGGTCATGGCACGGTTGATCTCATCGGCGTGCATGACTGCCGAGAGGATATACTGCTCACCGCCCACGATTTGCACAGCAGCTTTGTAGGCATCCGCATAGAACTGCTTGGCGAACTCGTAGCCACCGTGATTGTCAAAATAGGCCGAGTTGACATCAAAGACAAGTTCACAGTAGTGGGTAGCATCCGGCTTCAGGCCGCGCGTTGAAATCGTACCAGCGGTTTCCAGTTGGGAGAACAGGTCGGTGTAGCTGGCGGTTGGCTTTTTGAAGTGGATGTTCCATGCAGTGCGCTGGGGGATGATGTCGGGGTTCCGGTAGCTGTCCTTTTCGCGCTCGTTGTGCTGCTGAGTGTTGCCAACGGCCTTGTCCGAAACGGCGAGATTTCGAACACTGGTGCGGTCAATGCCATCATTTCTTGCCAAAGGGCATCCCTCCTTTCAAGGTTCATCGAGAGGTGACGGGGAACGGAGATGCACTTCTGAGGAAGTGTAATAACCCACTATGACACTTTCATCCCTATGGTCTGCAAAGTGTAGTGGGCTCTCCGAGGGGGAACGTCTCCTGCGGGAGAGTTACAATCAAGTTCGCACAATGCGAACTTGATTGCTCCGTACGCATCCGAAAAAATCGCGTACGGAGTTCAAATAACCTGTACGGTTCGTACGGTGTACGGAAACCCGAAATATAAACGATAACACGCCTTAATTTATCTCGATTTGCCGTACGGGTGCGTACAAGTACAGACCGTACAGGTTGTACGAACTTCTTCCGTGAAAAAATGCACTTTTTACGGGCATGGGTGGACAAGCGGCTCGATGCCCACGAAGCCACGCACCCTGCGGCCACCGGGCAGGTAGATGTTGTTGGTGGCTTCAAGGTTATAGCGGCGGTCATTCTGTCGCAGTTCTGCGCTGAAACGGATGGCAGATACGCTGTGGCAGGCGTTGTCCTCGCACCACTGCTTGTAAATGTCGTAGAACTCCTTGGAGCTGATGGAGTAGTCCGCGTTGAAACGGAAGTAGCCCTCGGATTCCATGAAGTCAATGACATTGTTGCTGCTGCGCTTAATGGCGTCCACGTTGGCGGCGGCTCGTTCACTGACCGTGAAGCGGAAATCGCTCTGCACCAGCCGGTGCAGCCCTTCCAGACACCAGAGCAGGATGCCCTCCAATTCGGCGCACATCTTCTCCACAAGGAAAGGGTCATCCGTGCGGTCGGCAGGCTTGTCCTTGGTGGTCAGGATGAGCTGGCGGCGGAAGAAGCCATCCGAATGGTCGTACAGCGAGGTCAGCGCACCATTGCCGAAGCAGAGGAACCGGGCGTAGATGTCTCGCTGGTAGCTCTGGACACCCTTGCGCTCCAAGTCCAGCTTGGCTTCGGCGGTCACGATGGTCTTGATATAATTCGTCTTGGGCAGGGCGTTCATATCCATATCATCGTCGATCATCAGCAGGCGGCGTTCCAGATCGGCACGGGCAAAGCGGTTGTTCTCCACTTTCTGGACGCTGCCATTGCTGGCGGCATCTCCCATGAGCCGTTTCAGCACCAGCCCGATGCGGGACTTGCCCTCGCCGCCCTTGCCGACAATGAGCATCATCTTCTGCCCCTTGGTGCTGGGAATGAGACAGTAGCCCAGATACTCCTGCAAGGTGGGGATGTCGGCATCGTCCAGCAGCTCGTGCAGGAAGGTCAGCCAGCGGTCCGGGCTGGGGGCTTTGGGGGCGTACTTCACCGGCAGGCGGTTCTGGCAGAACAGGCGGCTCTCTTGAAAAGTGCCGTCCGGCAGATGGTACACGCCGTTGTGGAGATGGATGCAGTCCTGCTCAATAGGGAACGGGTCGGAAAAGGCCAGCAGCTTGATGGTCTCCAGAATGTTGGTGACCTTTTTGGACAGGCCGGAGGTGACATATTCCTCGATGTTCTCCAAGATGCGCTGCTTGATCTCGCTTTCGTCCTCCAC
>NZ_JAJEQL010000068.1:0-2161 GCF_020687345.1 Faecalibacterium butyricigenerans | reverse complement strand
CTGGCGGCTACGCCGCCATTCCGCTGATCCAGAGTCAGGTGGTGGAGCAGCACGGCTGGCTGACCATGCAGGAGTTCACCGACCTTGTCACGATCGCGGAGATGACCCCCGGCCCCATTGCGGTCAACGCGGCGACCTTTGTGGGACTGCGGATCGCGCAGGTGTCCGGAGCCATCGTCGCAACGCTGGGCTGCATCACTCCGGCGCTGTTCTTTGTATCGCTCCTGTCCTACATCTACCGCAGGTACAAGAACATTTCCCTGCTGCAAAGCGTTCTGGCCTGCCTGCGGCCGGTCATCGTGGCACTTATCTTTGGCGCAGGGCTTTCCATCCTGTCGATGGTGGCGTTTGGCGGCGATGCAAAGACCCTCGCCCATCTGGACTGGGTCGGCATCGGCAGTTTTGCCGCGGCTTTTTTTGCGCTGCGGAAGCTCAAATGGAACCCCATCCTGACCATGTGCCTGTGCGGCGTGGCCGGGCTTGGGCTGCATGGTCTGCTTGGGATATGACCGCAGGATAAATGGCCCGGAGATGCTTCTTCGGGAAGAGGAGGCAGAGACTCGGTTCTGCACAACAAAGGCCGCCCCGGACAAGGGCGGCCTTTGTTGTATCATTTTGTATTATTACTTAGAGTAAAGCTCTACGATGTTCAGCAGGATCTCGGTGGCCTTGTCCATCCGCTCGACGGTGGTGCACTCGCAGACGCCGTGGAAGTTGAAGCCGCCGGTGCCGAGGTTGGGGCAGGGCAGGCCCTTCCAGCTCAGAACAGCGCCGTCGGTGCCGCCCCGGACGGGGATCTCCTCCGGGGTCAGGCCGGCCTTTGTGATGGCCTTGCGGGCGGTCTCCACAAGGTGGAAGTGGGGCTTGATCTTCTCCAGCATATTGCGGTAGCTGTCCTTGATCTCGACTTCCACCGTGCCGGGGCCATACTTGCAGTTGAGGTAGCAGGCGATGTGGAGAAGGTTGTCCTTCTTGAACTGCAGCTTGCCGATGTCGTGGTCGCGGAGGATATAGCCCAGCTTGGCCTCGGTGACGTCGCCGTACATCTGGCACAGATGGTAGAAGCCCTGATAGCCCTCGGTCGTCTCAGGGCGGGCCATGGCGGGCAGGGCCATGTGGAACTCCATCGCCACGTTGGAGGCATTTATCATGGCGTCCTTGGCGCTGCCGGGATGGACGGAGAAACCGTGGACCGTGACGGTGGCAGAGGCGGCGTTGAAGTTCTCATACTCGATGCCGCCCACGTCGCCGCCATCGACGGTGTAGGCGAAGTCTGCGCCGAAGCCCGGGATGTCGAAGAGGGAAGCGCCCTCGCCGATCTCCTCGTCGGGGGTGAAGGCGATGCAGAGTTTGCCGTGGGGCAGCTTCTTCTGGATGATGGTCTCGGCGGCGGTGAGGATCTCGGCCACGCCGGATTTATCGTCTGCGCCCAGCAGGGTGGTGCCGTCGGTGGTGATGAGGGTCTCGCCCTTCAGCTCTTTCAGGAAGGGGAAGGTGGAGGTCTTCATGACCATACCGGTGCCGGGCAGGACGACATCGCCGCCGTCGTAGTTTTCGTGGAGGATGGGCTTGACGTTCTCGCCGGAGGCGTCGGGGGCGGTGTCCATGTGGGCGATGAGGCCCAGCGCGGGCTTCTTCTCGCAGCCCTTGGTGGCGGGGATGCTGCCGTAGACGTAGCAGTGCTCGTCCACAAAGGCGTCCTCGATGCCGATGGACTTCATCTCCTCCACCAGCAGGTGGGCCAGATCAAATTCCCGCGCGGCAGAGGGGTGGGTGCCGGATTCGGGGTCAGAGGTGGTATATACTTTGGCGTATTTCAGAAGTCGCTCGTAAGCACGCATAAGTAAAGCTCCTTTATGTTTTTTCTTTATGATACCCTTTTTGAGGGCTTTTTACAAGAGGGGAGGGCGTTATAAGGATTTTCAGGTGGGTGCTGCGCGCCTGAAGCGCGGGTTAAATTGCTGTTGCGGTAAGGCTAAGTTCTCTTTTGCGTGCCAAAAGAGAACCAGAAAAGCACCCGCTACTTTCGAGGCGCGGGAGGCACGAGAAAGGGGCTGCTCGTCCCTTTCAGACCCCAAAGGAGTTGTCGAAGCACAAAAATGCTAGCCGCTTCGCTAAACGCATTTTTTGTACTTCTCCGGTTTACGGCTCCGCCGATGGT
>NZ_JAJEQL010000067.1:0-2177 GCF_020687345.1 Faecalibacterium butyricigenerans | reverse complement strand
ACCTTGTAGTCTTCAAGGGGTCTTACTTGTTTAAAACAATGGGATATCTTATCTTTGGGTCGGCTTCACGCTTAGATGCTTTCAGCGTTTATCCGATCCGTACGTAGTTGCCCAGCTATGCTCCTGGCGGAACAACTGGTGCGCCAGAGGTACGTCCGTCCCGGTCCTCTCGTACTAGGGACAGCTCCCATCAAATATCCTGCGCCCACGACAGATAGGGACCGAACTGTCTCACGACGTTCTGAACCCAGCTCGCGTACCGCTTTAATTGGCGAACAGCCAAACCCTTGGGACCGAATACAGCCCCAGGATGCGATGAGCCGACATCGAGGTGCCAAACCTCCCCGTCGATGTGGACTCTTGGGGGAGATCAGCCTGTTATCCCCAGGGTAACTTTTATCCGTTGAGCGATGGCATTTCCACTCACATACCACCGGATCACTAACTCCAACTTTCGTTACTGCTCGACCCGTCAGTCTCGCAGTTAGGCTCGCTTCTGCGTTTGCACTCTTTTGCTTGATTTCCGTTCAAGCTGAGCGAACCTTTGAACGCCTCCGTTACTTTTTAGGAGGCGACCGCCCCAGTCAAACTGCCCACCTAACAATGTCCCCCGACTCGATTCAGAGCCGCAGGTTAGAATTCCAATATCGCAAGGATGGTATCCCAACGGCCACTCCGCAGAAGCCAAAGCTCCTGTTTCCCTGTGTCCCATCTATCCTGTGCATGCAACATCGAAACCCAATATTAGGCTACAGTAAAGCTCCATGGGGTCTTTCCGTCTTGTCGCGGGTAACCGGCATCTTCACCGGTACTACAATTTCGCCGGGCGGGCTGTTGAGACAGTGCCCAAATCATTACGCCTTTCATGCGGGTCAGAACTTACCTGACAAGGAATTTCGCTACCTTAGGACCGTTATAGTTACGGCCGCCGTTCACTGGGGCTTCGATTCAATGCTTGCACATCTCCTCTTAACCTTCCAGCACCGGGCAGGCGTCAGCTCGTATACGTCATCTTTCGATTTAGCACAAACCTGTGTTTTTGGTAAACAGTTGCTTGGGCCGATTCTCTGCGGCTCCATCTCTGGAGCACCCCTTCTCCCGAAGTTACGGGGTCAATTTGCCGAGTTCCTTAACAACCCTTCTCCCGTTGGCCTTAGAATCTTCTTCCTACCTACCTGTGTCGGTTTGCGGTACGGGCACCTCAGAAATACACACAGCTTTTCTCGCCATCTTCCATCCCAGACTTCGGTACTAACTTCCCTCGATCTCTACCGGAACCAACACCCGGCTCTGAGACTTCAAATGTGTCCCTGTGCTTAACTCTTTTGGTGGTGACGGAATCTCTACCGTCTGTGCATCGGCTACGCCTTCCGGCCTCACCTTAGCTCCCGACTAACTTGGAGCGGACGAACCTTCCTCCAAAAACCTGAGGCTTTCGGCCATGCAGATTCTCACTGCATTCGCGCTACTCATTCCGGCATTCTCACTTCTATACACTCCACAGCCGCTTACGCTACTGTTTCTCCGCGTATACAACGCTCCCCTACCCAATCCATTACTGGATTGCCTAAGCTTCGGTGTCAGGTTTAGCCCCGTTAAATTCTCCGCGCAAAGACGCTCGACCAGTGAGCTATTACGCACTCTTTGAATGAGTGGCTGCTTCTGAGCCAACATCCTGGTTGTCTGCGTATCTTCACATCGTTTTCCACTTAACCTGACTTTGGGACCTTAGCTGTAGATCTGGGCTGTTTCCCTTTTGACAATGACATTTATCTGACACTGTCTGACTCCCAAGCATCAATACTCTGGCATTCTGAGTTTGATAAGCTTCGCTAACCTCTCGGCCGCTAGGCTATTCAGTGCTTTACCTCCAGGTATCTAACTTGAGGCTAGTCCTAAAACTATTTCGGGGAGAACCAGCTATCTCCGGGTTCGATTGGAATTTCTCCGCTACCCACAGTTCATCCGCCGCCTTTTCAACGGAGGTCGGTTCGGTCCTCCATGGAATTTTACTTCCACTTCAACCTGACCATGGGTAGGTCACCCGGTTTCGGGCCCATTATATGCAACTTAACGCCCTTTTCAAACTCGCTTTCGCTTCGGCTCCAGACCTTAAGTCCTTAACCTTGCTGCATACAATCGCTCGCCGGACCGTTCTACAAAAAGTACCCTATCAC
>NZ_JAJEQL010000066.1:0-2233 GCF_020687345.1 Faecalibacterium butyricigenerans | reverse complement strand
TAGTGCTTGACGATGGTGATGCCGTTCTTTTCCGCATAGGCAGTGCATTCACGAATCTGGCCTTCAATGGATTCTTCGCGCTGGTTATCCGATGAATAGCGGGCATAGATCACGGCGGTCATGGCAGGCACCTCACTTTACACATCATTGAACGGTGGAGTGTTCTTTTAAAGCAATGTTTCGTATAATGGATATACCACATTTTACAGATGATTGCAAGCTTTTTATACGCTTTTCACGAGATTCAGTAAAAAACATGAACTCCTATGAAAGCAAAATATTCACATTCCATGGTTCTATGAAGGTGCCCGGAGCAATTGTGTCATTTTGACACAATTCCTTATTTCTCCATAAACCATAAAAATTCAACTTTTTAATGCAGCAGCTACAACGTTGGATTGCATATCGCAAATATACTATTTGAATATTGCGCTGATTTTTGTCTTGTTACGGTTTCGCAATAAGACCAAAGTGGTGGGTATCACGATGATACCCGCCACTTTAGCCAAGTAAATTTTTATTTTTGAATCGTAAAACGGAACGAGGTTCCCTTCTCCACCGCAAAGCAGGCGTCTGCATGGGGCTTTGCGCCCCAGCTGTTGTCGCCGCCCACGCCGCGCTGGAAAGCAGCGCAGCGGACGACCGTCTTATTGTCGTCCCGGGGCAGCTCGTAAAGGTGGCGGGCGTTTTCCAGTTCATGGGGCGTGTAGGGCAGCGCCGAGAAGGTCATGCCGTCCCCTGCAAAGCCGATGCCTATATTCAATCCGCTGCCGGTGACAGTTGCACTGTACACGCCGGTGCGGCTGCCGCACTCCTGCGGGTAGACCGGGGTGTTCTGGGCAAAATCCTGCCGGACGTTGTAGTTCCACGCACCCATCTTGCCGCCTGCAGTGCGGTCGGCGGTGGTCTCCCGGGGGCCAAGACCCAGATAGGAGACTTCCGTCAGCTCCCGACGCAGCGGGAAGAGCAGACCGAACTCCGGCAGCTCAGTGCGCGTGCCCTGCCATGTCATGGTGATATCACAGCGGCCTGCGCCGTCAATGGCAAAATCAATGGGCAGCGTCTGCCCATCTGGCAGGGTGTAGTTTGCGCGGGCGATGACGAAATCGCCCTTTGTTTCAGCGGTCAGGTTATCGCAGCGGGCGTAGAGACCGGCGGTTTTCCAGAAGGCAAATGTAAACGGCTCTGCACAGCCCTCGTCGTTGTTGGTGGGCGCACGCCAGAAATTGGGGCGCACGGTATCGTCCAGCAGCTGCACGCCGTTATAGCGGATGGACACCAGCCCCTTGCCTCGGCCAAAGATGTACTCGAAGCCCTCGCCCTTTACGCCGACGTTGCAGTCCATCTCCACCAGCTGCGGGGCGGGCAGGGTCAGCCGGGCGACGGCGTAGTTGTGCCATACCTGCCCCAAAGCGGCTTCATAGCCCGCCGGGATGCCGGGCAGTGCAGCCCGCTGGATGGCGGTAACGGTCATGCAGGCAAGCCCAGCCTCCGGTAAGGCAAAGGGAAACGGGATGTGCTCCGTCCCGCCCGGCTTGCAGTCTGCCCGCAGCACCGCCCGGCGCTCCGGCTTGCCGTTGACCGAGGACGCAAACACAAGGTCGTAGGCGTTCAGGTCGGTAAAGAGATTCCGGTTTTCAATCACGGCTTCCGTGTCGGTCAGGGTGATCTTCAGCGGTGCGTAGGCCGCCTTGACGGCGTCCATTTTGGGGGTGTTACGGCGGTCGGGCAGCACAAGGCCGTCCACGCAGAATTCCCGGTCGGTGGGGCGGTCGCCGAAGTCGCCGCCATAGGCAAAGCCGGGCTTGCCGTCCGGGCTTGTCACTGCAATGCCGTGGTCCATGTACTCCCAGATAAACCCGCCCTGATACAGGGGCTCTTCGTAGGCATACTCGGTGTAGTCGGTGATGCCGCCGCAGCTGTTACCCATGGCGTGGCTGTACTCGCACATGATAAAGGGCTTTTCCGGGTGCTCTGCCAGAAACTTTTTGATGTCTGCCACCGGGGTGTACATCTGGCTTTCCATATCGGAGGTGGCGGGGTACTCCCGGTTCCAGAAAATGCCCTCGTAGTGCACAAGGCGGCTGGGGTCGGTGTTGCGGAAATACTCGCTCATCTCCCACAGGGTCTTGCCGCCGTGGCTCTCGTTGCCGCAAGACCAAATGAGGATGGCCGGGTGGTTTTTGTCCCGTTCCAGCATGGCTTCGGCGCGGGCAAGCACATTTTCCCGCCA
>NZ_JAJEQL010000065.1:0-2489 GCF_020687345.1 Faecalibacterium butyricigenerans | reverse complement strand
AAGCAAGCCGACCACGGCTATATGATGGATGTGGAGAACCGCCGCCTGAAAGAAGAACTTTCCACCGCCAAGAAAGAAGCTGCCCGCTGGAGTACCAAATACCATGACCTTTGGTATGATGTAAAGCCTTATCTGGACGCTCTCCACCGTGCGCCAGAACTGGTACACGGCTTTCTGGAAAAGATTCTTGCACCAAAGCAGGAACGTACCATGGATGTTCAGCAGCGAAACCGCAAGCGTGGGCAAGATGTAGAACTTTAAGCTGAATTTTTAGATGATATGACAATATAAGGAGAAATGCTTATGGATTTTGACCGTAATTCTATGACCGTCCCTGTGCAATCTTCCGATTATACGAATAAGTTCTTGCAAAAGGACTCGAATCCCACTACAATGGAGGTGGTCACTCAAACCAATGCCGTCAAGTCTCCGACTGACAGCCCGAAAACCACGAAGCTGGTGTATACGGTGGAAGAGATCGCACGAATGCTGGCCATCAGCCTGCGCTCTGCTTACAACCTGTGCAACAGCACCACCGAATTCCGTGTTCTACGGATAGGCGGAAGCATCCGTGTCCCGAAAGACAGTTTCGATGCGTGGCTCAACCGGGCAGCTTGATAAGGAGGCAAATCTATGGCATATATTACGAAGCGCGGCAACTCTTACAGCGTCCGATACACCTACGAAGATGAGCACGGCAAGAGCTGCGACAAATGGGAGAGTTTTCCCACAAAGGAGGAGGCAACAAACCGAAAGAAGCAAATCGAGCATGAACTGGCAGCTGGCACATTCCTGATACCGTCCTCGGTGACGGTGGCAGAGTTCCTCATGGATTGGCTGCCCAATCAGTGCAGCAAGCACAAGTGGGCCCCCAAAACCTACGAATCTAACCTTTCCACCATCCAAAACCTCATTATCCCCTATATCGGCAGCATGGAGATGCAGAAGCTCAAGCCCTACCACATGGAAAACCTCTACACGACCCTGAGCAAAACGCCCTGCGGTTCGTATATCGAGGGTAAGAAGCAGAACCTGACCGAAAAGCAGAAGCAGCGGTTCCTTTCCGGCACCACCATCCACGAAGTGCATCGGCTGCTAGGAACAGCGTTCCAGTATGCCGTAGAGTGGGGCATTCTTGTCAAAAGCCCTGTTCCCGTGGACAGCCCCAAGAAGTCCACGCAGGAGCGCACCATTTGGACGGTAGAGGAAATGCGGGCGGCTCTGGACAGCATGGAGGACCCTATCCTGCATCTGGCAGTCCACCTGACGCTGGTGGGCGCGCTGCGAGAGGGCGAGATCGTAGGTCTGACTCCGGAAGATCTTGATTTTGACGCAGCAGATGGCATCGGAACCTTCCGTATCAACAAGTCCATGCAGCGGGTGCGAAAAGAAGCCCTGAATCAAGTAGACGATGGCTGCATCATCAAGGTATTCCCGGATAAGTTGGAACGCAGCACCACTTCCCTCATCCTGAAAAGCACCAAAACCGCATCCTCCTGCCGCACCATCTTCATGACCTCTGCACTAAAAGAAGAATTGAAGAAGTGGCTGAATCAGCTGGCGGCAGATGAGAGAAAAGACCCGACACGCTACCATGACAGTGGGATGCTGTTCCGTCTGCCCAACGGTCTGGCGGTGGAGCCGGTGCTCATCCGCAAAAAGTTCCTCAAGTGGCAGGATGCCCACCCGGAGTTCCCTCGCATCGTCTTTCATGGTCTGCGGCATTCCAGTGCCACCTATCAGCTGATGATTTCCGGCGGCGATGTGAAGGCCGTTCAGGGCACCACAGGACACGCTACGGCAGATATGCTGGTGAACACCTACGCCCATATCCAGCAGTCCTCCCGTGTAGAGCTGGGCAGGAAGTTCGAGGAAGGTTTCTATGCTAAGTCCGAAAAAACCAGCCCGCAGGCTGTACCCGCCGAAGGTGAACCGACCATTTCTATGACTGCTCTGCTGGAACTGCTGAAGAATGCAGACCCCGAAGTAAAGGCGCAGCTCCGTCTGGCTCTGCTGACCTGATGCAAAATTTACCATGCATTTCAAAGCAATTCCAGCCCATGCAGAGGATTCCTATGAAAACACCAACCGTGCAAAAACCGTGCATTGACCGTGCAAGCCCCGATTTTTCGGGGTTACATAACAAAAAGAACGACAAATCTTACGATTTGTCGTTCAAAATCTGGTGCACCTCCAGGGACTCGAACCCTGGGCCCACTGATTAAGAGTCAGTTGCTCTACCAACTGAGCTAGAGGTGCATATGGTGACCCGTACCGGAATCGAACCGATGTTAAAGGCGTGAGAGGCCTCTGTCTTAACCGCTTGACCAACGGGCCATACAAAAGTCGGCGACTACCTATTTTCACAAGCCGTTTCCAGCTAACTATCTTGGGCACGAGTGAGCTTAACTGCTGTGTTCGGAATGGGAACAGGTGGAACCTCACCGTCATCGTCACCGACCATATGACTGACACAGTATATCACATTT
>NZ_JAJEQL010000064.1:0-2583 GCF_020687345.1 Faecalibacterium butyricigenerans | reverse complement strand
AGTCCAATTTTTTGTCATCCTCCTGACGGTTCGATTGTTTTTACATGAGATACTTGAAGGAGGATTCCATCATGGAAGTTTTAGATATTGTTTTTTCCGCACTGAACCTTTTGGCTACAGTCGTCATCGGCGTCATCAATGTGACGTGGATGATCTCAAGGGATGTCTTTCTGGACAAACCTCGGGCAAAACACTATTCGAAAAAATAATGACAAGAAAAATGACCGCCCGTAGCTACCAAACTTCGGCGGTCATGTTTTCTAACGTGACATCTGAGGAGGGAAGCTGACCACTGTGCGGACAGCGCCTTTCCTTATCTCTATTATAGACGTCAGCACGCGGATTGTCAAGCGCGCTCTGCTCTCTTATGCGGCATCCCAAAAAATTTCTTCTGCCGACCACAAAGCCGCCTGTATCTTTCCAGATACAGACGGCTCACCCGACGCTTTCTGTCGCATTCTGCTGTATCCCGACGCTTTTATGCTTCATCTCGTATATCGCGTTTCAGCGTCATTTTGTGGCCATCCCAATGCATTTTCCGTGCTTTTTGGTGCTTTAAAATGCACATTTCCGCATTTTTGGAGCTTCCAGTATTTTCCAGTAAGCCCAGAACCCGTCCAATGCATCCTATTATCCAGCTTTATTATAGCCAGATGCCCTTCGTTTGTCAATAGTCCTTCTGCCCCATAAAAAGCCCAAGGGCGAGGCCCCTTGCGGAGCCTCGCCCTCAGACTATGTGAGATAATCATTACGCACTTGAGACACAGGCATAATGGTTATCAATTACAGGCCGTGTGCCTGTAATAGCTTAGTTAGATGCGCTGATTAGATGTTGACCTCAAAGACAACGATAACGTACTTCGTGGTCTTGCCACCCTCGGTCTTGCTGACGAAAGCAGTACCGAAATCGACGTCCTTCTTGGTGGCATCTGCCTTAGAATCAGTATGAATCTGGCCAGCAGCAGTCTTGTCAACCTTCTTATCGGTAACAGCCTTATGCAGTTTCTCAGCCTCAGTCATCCAAGAAGCCTTAGCGCTCTTGCTGTCTTCAGGCTGCTCAGCGACATAAGCAATGTACTTGCTGTTGCCAAAGGTGTACTCCGCAGTACCAAAAACGCTCAGAGTAGCGGGAGCAGTCCTGTTCAGCTTGTCAGCATCCTTCCAAATGCTCTCAGCCTTGCTGTCCATACCTCTCTTGTGGTTGTAGTCGACGGTAACAGTCCCCTGAGTACCCTTAGCGTTCAGAGCCTTCTCCAGAGCCTTGCTGGCAGCAGCATCGCCCAGAGCACAGCCGGTCAGCATGGAAACTGCCAGTGCGCCGGTCAGAACAACAGCCATGAGTTTCTTGAACATTTTCATAGTGGTATTCCTCCAATAAAAAATGATTTTTATTTCGGCAAACCACTACAATTATTGCGTGGCTTGTCTCGATAGGCCTAGTATAGTTCATTTTCACAAGATTGTCAAGATACGGTATTTGTTTCGGCGTTTTGCCTAATCAAGCCCTTAAAAAAATGGCAAAGTGTTGGTTCGCCGTGCATTTGTGCCGGAGTTTGGGGCGCAAAACCCGGGTGTTTGTGATAGATTTGTGGCGAAGATGTGATAACCCGCTCCGTGCAGTCCGGCACGCCGGTGGCTCGGCTGTGACGGGCTTGCCCTCTCCGTCACCTTTGGTGACACCTCTCCCAAAGGGAGAGGCTTTTGGCCTGCCAGAAACGCTCTGCGGTATGCCCTAACAAAAAGGGCAGTGTGCGCTTGACAATCCGCGTGCTGACGTCTATAATAAAGATAAGGAAAGGCGCTGTCCGCACAGTGGTCAGCTTCCCTCCTTGAGTGTCACGTTAGAAAACATGACCGCCATCGGATTGGGAGCCTAGGCGGTCATTTTTCTTGTCATTATTTTTTCGAATCGTGTTTTGCGCGGTGCGAGTCACGAAAAATCGCTTGGGCGAGCGTCCAAGTGATCTTGGCCGTGCCAATGATGACAGTGACCAAAAGGGTGAGCAGGGCGAGAACATTATTCCAAATTTCCATAACGGAATACCTCCTTGAGTAACTCATGTATAAAAACACTCGTACCCTCGGAGGGCGACAAAAAATTGAACTTCCTCTAAGGGTACGACACATCAGTGACCCCAAGAAGGGAAGCATGACCGCTGCACTTGCAGAACAGCGCCTTTCCTGCAAATAAGGATACCATAAAAATCGACGGATTGCAATGCCTTCCGGTGCTTGACAATCCGCGTGCTGACGTCTATAATAAAGATAAGGAAAGGCGCTGTCCGCACAGTGGTCAGCTTCCCTCCTTGAGTGTCACATTAGAAAATATGACCGCCGAAGTTTGGGATGCTTGGGGCGGTCATTTTTCTTGTCATTATTTTTTCGAATAGTGTTTTGCCCGAGGTTTGTCCCGAAAGACATCCCTTGAGATCATCCACGTCACATTGATGACGCCGATGACGACTGTAGCCAAAAGGTTCAGTGCGGAAAAAACAATATTTAAAATTTCCATGATGGAATCCTCCTTCAAGTATCTCATGTAAAAACAATCGAACCGTCAGGAGGATGACAAAAAATTGGACT
>NZ_JAJEQL010000063.1:0-2821 GCF_020687345.1 Faecalibacterium butyricigenerans | reverse complement strand
ACTCCCCCCTCCCTACCTCTGGACTCCACTCTCCCCGCAACGAGTTAAGGGCTGCTCGCCCTTAACAATTCCAAAGAGGAAGTCGAAGCACAAAAATGCTAGCCGCTTCGCTAAACGCATTTTTTTGTGCTTCTCCCATTTACGGCTCCGCCGATGATTTTACCTTCCTGCTGAGCTTCACGCCTTTCAAGAACGTAACACCAGCTGCGAAGCAGCAAATCGGAGAAACGAGAAAAAAGCGTTTAGCGAAGCGGCCAGCTTTTTTCCGTTTCGACTACTCCTCCGGGATTATCAAGGGCGAGCAGCCCTTGATTCGTGCCTCCCGCGCCTCGAAAGTAGCGGGTGCTTTTCTGGTTCTCTTTTGGCACGCAAAAGAGAACTTAGCCCCGCGTAACCGCGCTCTAACCCCGCGCCGCCAGCGCAATACTCAGCTGCGCCACATCCGAGGGCGACACGCCCGGGATACGTCCCGCCTGCCCCAGATTCTTCGGACGGATGCGGGCCAACTTCTCACGGGCTTCCAGCGTCAGGCCGGTGAGACCCTCGTAGGAAAAATCCTCCGGGATGAGGGTCTTTTCGTGGCGGGCCACCTCGTGGATCATCCGGTCCTGCCGGGCGATGTAGCCCGCATACTTGATCTCCGTTTCCAGCCGCTCCGCCAGCATGGGGGTCACGCCCTCGCCCCAGCCGATGATGCCCGCAACGAGCGGGTAATCGATCTCCGGGCGGCGCAGCAGCTCTTCGGCAATGCCGCCCTCTGCGGCCGGGGCAAGGCCCGCCGCCTTCATGGCTTCCTGCAGGTCTGCCGTCCGCAGATGGGCGTCATGCAGGCGGCGGCGCTCGGTGTCCAGCACCACCTGCGTCTGCTGGTACTTTGTCCAGCGGTCGTCCTGCACGAGGCCGTACTCCCTGCCGATGGGCGTCAGACGGGTGTCGGCATTGTCCTGCCGGAGGGTCAGCCGGTACTCGCTGCGGCTGGTCATCATCCGGTAGGGGTCCATGACGCCCTTGGTCACGAGGTCGTCCACCAGTGTGCCGAGATAGCTGGACTGCCGGGGCAGGATCAGCTGGCTCTCGCCCAGCGCCTTCCGGGCGGCGTTCAGACCGGCCAGAAGTCCCTGCGCGGCTGCCTCCTCATAGCCAGAGGTGCCATTGAACTGTCCCGCGCCGTAGAGGCCTCGCACCACCTTGCTTTCCAGCGTAGCCTCAAGGCTCGTGGGGTCTACGCAGTCGTATTCGATGGCATAAGCCGGGCGCATGATCTCGATCTGCTCAAAGCCCTTGATGCTCCGGTAGAATGCATTCTGCACGTCCTCCGGCAGGCTGCTGGACGCGCCCTGCAAGTACATCTCCTCGGTGTTCTCGCCGCAGGGTTCCACAAAGATGGGGTGACGCTCCTTCCCTGCGAACCGCACCACCTTGTCCTCGATGGACGGGCAGTAGCGCGGGCCGACGCCCTCGATCATACCACCGTAAAGGGGGCTGCGCTGGATGTTGTCCAGAATGATCCGATGGGTCTCGGGGTTGGTGTAGGCGATCCAGCACTCCACCTTATTGTGCATGGGCGCATCGGTCATAAAGCTGAAAGGCTGCAGCTCGTTGTCTGGGTCTCCGGGCTGGCATTCCAGCTGGGAGAAATCAATGCTCCGCCGATGCACCCGGGCAGGCGTACCGGTCTTGAACCGGCGCAGCGGCAGACCGGCGGCTTTCAGGCTCTCAGTCAGGGCGTTGGCGGCGTGCATCCCGTCGGGGCCGGAGGCATACCACGCATCGCCCACAAAAATTTTGCCGCCGAGGTTGGTGCCGGTGGCGATGACCACACATTTCGCGCCATATTCCCCGTTCAGCTGGGTGACAACGCCCTTCACGCGGCCATCCTCCACCTCGACAGAGACCACCTCTGCCTGATGGATGGCAAGGCCCGGCGTCAGCTCAAGGGCGTGCTTCATATATTCGTGGTAACGCTTGCGGTCGGTCTGGACGCGCAGGGCGTGGACGGCAGGGCCTTTGCCCTTGTTGAGCATCCGGCTCTGTAAATAGGTGGCGTCTGCCGCCAGACCCATCACGCCGCCCAGTGCATCCAATTCGCGTACCAGCGTACCTTTTGCCGTTCCGCCGATGCTGGGGTTGCAGGGCATATTGCCGATGGCGTCCAGACTCAGGGTGAACACTGCCGTTTTTGCGCCCAGCATCGCGGCGGCGTGGGCCGCTTCGATGCCCGCATGACCGGCACCGATGACGATAACGTCGTAGTCTCCTAAATGGTTCATTGCTGTCTATTTTTCCTCGATCGATTTTTCGTAAAGCGAAGTTCTTTTTGTATACCAGAATAGAACCAGAAATGGTTCTTGCGCTGGGGCAGATTGCTGTTGCAGTAGGGCTAGGATTTCTTTAAGTGGGATTTCGCGCTGGTGGCGCGGATTAAAGCGCTTTTTCATTAAGGCTAATGTTCTCTTTTGCGTGCCAAAAGAGAACCAGAAAAGCACCAGCGATTTCGACGCGCTGGATCCACGAGAAAGGGGCTGCTCGCCCCTTTCAGACCCCGAAGGAGTTGTCGAAGCACAAAAATGCTAGCCGCTTCGCTAAACGCATTTTTTGTACTTCTCCGGTTTACGGCTCCGCCGATGGTGTTACGTTTTCGCAGAACTTTACGTTCTGCAAGGGCGTAAAGTCTGCTGCGAAGCAGCAAATGGGAGAAACGAGAAAAAAGCGTTAAGCGCAGCGGCTAGCTTTTTTCCGTTTCAACTTCCACATTGGAATTGTTAAGGGCGAGCAGCCCTTAACTCGTTGCGGGGAGAGTGGAGTCCAGAGGTAGGGAGGG
>NZ_JAJEQL010000062.1:0-3670 GCF_020687345.1 Faecalibacterium butyricigenerans | reverse complement strand
TGAGTTATAAAAATAATGGTATAGTTGCGATTTGTGGTCTTAAAGACGATAGCGGTACCTCCATAGGAGAATAACAACTTCAAGTTTGTCAATTACAGGTGACATTGAAGGAATATCACTACACATAGCAAATGATTTGCTGCTTTTTATTTTTATCAGGGTAGTCCATAGTGGGCTGCCTTTTGTTATACAAAATGGAGACAATCAGGGAATCTGTAAAAAGAGGCATGGGCGGCGCAATTTACGGTATTGCAAGTGTTCCTATATTTGTTAGATTCTTACAAATATACCCTGTACACAAAAATTCCACTTGTAATCTGGCAGGATATCGGCTACACTTTACACATTCCAATCTGATAGGAAGGATAAGAAAGAATATGAGAAAGAAATGGATTTTTATCGGAGCGGCATTTGCACTTGCAATGACCCTGACCGGATACAGATATAATGCGGCAGCCAGTATTCCGCAGCAAAGCAGCCAGAAGCAGACGAAGGAGCAGACACAGATGATCCCTATGGAGGAGGCACAGGAAGCGGCGTTAAAAGCAGCGGATATTGTAGCGGCAGATGCAGACATTTCAGCCACGACCTTAAGTGAGGTGGCGGGAGTGGCCTGCTATAAGGTAGAATTTACTTCCGGAGAGTATGCCTACGCCTACACGATCAATGCAGAGACAGGAGCTGTCATGGAAATGAGCAGCCAAGAACAGAATGCGCAGGCTTCCGGGACACAGACGGAGACGACAGACCCCGCTGCCCCTGCTCCGGCACAGAATGCAACAGGTACCGGAACCGTGGATGAAGCAGCAGCACAGAAGATCGCACTGGAGCATGCCGGAGTGAAGGCAGCGGATGCAACGATCACCAAGTCAAAGCTTGACTATGAAGACGGACGTCAGGTATATGACATTGAATGGTATGCAGGCGGTGCAAAGTATGACTATGAGATTGCGACAGACACCGGAGAGATCATCAGCTCCGCATATGAAGAAAAAACGATGGGAGCAGACAGCAAGAACATTACGGTCAGTGAGGCAGATGCAAAGAAAACAGCCCTTGACCGTGTAAGCGGAGCAACGGACAAGGATCTCTACGAATGGAAGCTTGATTATGATGACGGACGTCCGGAATACGAAGGAAAGATCATCTACGGTGGAACGGAATACGAATTCACGATTGATGCAGCGACCGGATCCGTAACGGAGTGGGATGCTGAGAAGGTCCGTTAAGACAGACAGGAGAAGTAGTTGTGTACAAAGATTAAACTACCATAGATTCCATAAGCGAGTGACCTGAAAAGGCCGCTCGCTTTTTTGTTTACAACGAGATTGAAGGGAGGAACGCTATGCCAAGCAAAACCGAAGAATATCTCGCCCTTGCCCAGCGCACAGCCAACGGCTTGACCCGGTACTGGGAAAGCTGGACGGACTACCTGACCACCGCATCCCGGCTGTACAAGTACCCCTTTGCAGACCAGCTGATGATCTACGCCCAGCGGCCCGATGCCACCGCCTGCGCCGACTTTGACATCTGGAACAACCGGATGAACCGTTATGTGCGCCGGGGTGCTAAGGGCATCGCTCTGCTGGACGAATCCAGCGGATTCCCTCGCCTGCACTACGTTTTCGATGTGTCGGACACCGGGGTGCGCCGCAATTCCCGTGACCCGGAGGTGTGGCAGCTCGGCCCTGATTTGGTGCAGCCGGTTTCGGAGATGTTGAGCAAGACCTACGGCATCAGCGGGGAGCGTGTCAGCCAGCAGCTTGCCGATGTTACCGGGAAATTGGTGGCAGACTACTGGGACAACAACGGCGGCGACATCCGCGCCATCGTTGACGGTTCGCTCCTGATGGATTATGATCAACTTTGCCGTGGCCAGCAGCGCCATCAAGCACACCATCCACGGCGATGCCAACATCACCGACGATGTAAGCTCCATCCGCAACCTGATGAACATGAACTACGACATCAAGCGTTGAGTTTCGCCTCAGTGCTTCCGTCTGCCGGGAACCGACCGCTGTACGTTGGTTTCCGGCTTTTTTATGCCGTCAGCGTCACAAATTGACACCAATTTATCATTCTCCACGAAGTATGTGACAAAATCTCTTGACAGCACATCACAAAATATGTTATCTTTTGTAAGCATCCTTGAAAAGGTATGACCTTTTCTGGGGGCCGAACACAAACCGATTTTTCTCTGGAGGAAAGACCCATGAAACAGGAGATCATCCGCAAACTGAGCGCTGCCGTGGCCATGAGCCTCGTTGTTGGCGTCTCTCTGGCCGCCTGCGGCGGCAGCAGCAGCTCCACCGCTGCCGGTGTGACTAAGACCGGCTCTGCCGAAGGCTTTGGCGGAGCTGTCACTGCCACCCTGACCGTGGATGCCAACGGCACCGTTACCGACTGCAAGCTGGAAGGTGCACAGGAGACCGAGAGCATCGGCGGCGCTGCACTGGAAGAGCTGTCCAAGCAGGTCGTAGCCGCCAACGGCCCCGCCATCGACGGTGTTGCCGGTGCCACGGTGACCACCAAGGCCGTCCGGAAGGCCGTTGCCGCCGCACTGGGTGTGGAGCTGGCCGAAGAAGCCCCCGCCGACTCTGCTGTCGCAGCCCCCGCTGAACCCGCCGCCATCGTCCCGGTGGAAGGCGGCATCCAGATCGGTCAGGCCTATGCTGCCGCCCACGGCACCAAGTGCTTCACCGAAGCGGTGGCTGTGGTGAAGGATGACGTCATCCTCGCCGCCTACCTCGACGATTTCCAGTTCACCAGCGCCGATGCAGACGTGACCGCCGTGCCCAACTCCGACTCCGACTTTGCCGCAGGCTACGCCGAGGGCAAGGTTCTGATGTCCAAGCGGGCCAACGCTGATTATTACAGCAAGATGATGGCCGAAAAGGGCGGCTCCACGGTCGCTCTGGATGCAAACTTCGACGCCATCCAGAACTTTGCTGTCGGCAAGACCATCTCCGAGCTGGAGGATGTGGCCGCCAAGGGTGCCGAGGCTGTGGACGCCGTCTCCGGCGCAACGCTGGTGGATACCGCCGGTTATCTCTCCGCCATCGTGGATGCCGCCAAAAATGCCCAGACCACGCAGGCCGTGGAGTTCAACGGCAGCTCCGAGGACCTGAAGCTGAATGTGGTCTATGGGGCCGCACACGGCACCAAGTGCTTCACCTCCGGCGCTGTCGCCACCGCCGGGGACACCATCGTGCTGAGCTACATTGACGAGTTCCAGTTTGCCGGTTCGGACGCCGGGGTCGTCGGTGTGCCCAACTCCGATTCCGACTTCGGCGCAGGCTACGCCGAGGGCAAGGTGCTGATGTCCAAGCGGGTCAACGCCGATTACTACAGCAAGATGATGGCCGAAAAGGCTGGTTCCACCGTTTCGCTGGATGCCAACTACGACGCCATCCAGAACCACGTGAACGGCATGAGTATTGCCGACGCCGAGGCTCTGAGCAAAGATGAAAAGGCTGTGGACGCCGTTTCCAGTGCCACGCTGGTGGATACTGCCGGCTACGTTGGTGTGCTGGTGGATGCCACAAAGTAAGGCAAGAAAAATAACATTCCTCTGAACACAGCAGCGCCCGCCACTTACGCAGTGCGCCCTCGATGCCGCTGGCGCTCTTGTCGCTGGTCAGGTTCTTGATGAGCTGCTGCTCCAGCGTGG
>NZ_JAJEQL010000061.1:0-3895 GCF_020687345.1 Faecalibacterium butyricigenerans | reverse complement strand
GCGGCCTTCTGCTGGGGCGTCCCAAATGCAACGCAGTCCGTCAGGTGCTCGATGGTCTCGGTCATGTGGAGGGCTTCTTCAAACCGTGGGTCATGCGGTTCCTCCGGGGTGGCAGGCTTGTAGCGCTCTCGCCAGTCGTGCAGCAGGTCGAGATAATCGGTCAGCACCCGCAGGCAGTAGGCGATGTCTGCCCACTGCTCGTCCGTCAGGCCACGCTTGGGCGGCGGCAGAGCGATGGCATTGGCGGGCGGCTTGTCCGGGTCAAGCCCGAAGTCACTTGCGAGCTTCTCGGCGGCTTGCCGGGGGTTCAGGTCGAACAGTTTGGCGGTGAGGTCGATGGCATCTCCGTTGGCCCCACAGCCAAAACAGTAATAATAGGTGTCGTTCAGCTTCATGCTGGGGTCGCTGTCGGAATGGAACGGACAGCACACCATGCCATGGCGGTCGGGTCCCATGCCGTACATCTCTCCCACCTGCCGAACGGTGATGGCGGACTTGACAGTTTGATACAGGCTCAAGGGCATTCCTCCTTTGTTTCGTGCGTTGCACCAGAGACCCCAAAGTGGGAACTCTGGTGTTTTTTGCTTCCTGCCTGAATATACGGAAAATTTTGCAGGAAAGGCGCAAAAGCGGCAGAACTGCAACGGAAAAAGAAAAATGCCCTCACTGGTTGCAGGACTGCAACAGCAAGGGCGGAGAGGTAACCGTATATTGAACAAAACGGCAGAGCGTATTATAATGAGGAAAAAGCTCAAAAAGGAGGGCCGACCACATGGCACAGGAATATCTGCCCGCACCGTCCAACGTCCGTCTTGCGGACTTGATGAAAGAGCACAATATCAGCCAACCGGAGCTTGCCAAGGAAATCGGCTGCTCCAAAAGCACTATCAGCCGTTTTATCAGTGGTGCGAAAGGAACCCTGACCCATGAGCAGGTGTTGAAGATCGCAAGGTTGTTCAACGTGTCCACAGATTTCCTGCTGGGAGAAACCAACATCCCCGATCGCAAGAATTATGACATTGCCGAACTGGGTTTGTCCGTAGAAGCCGCAAAGATCCTCTACACGGGGCGTATCAATACAGAGGTAGTCAATCTGCTGCTGGAAAATGCCCGTTTCGCAGAGCTTACTTACCGCATAGCGCAGTATTTTGATGATACCTTTGCGTCCGGTATTGCGGCACAGAACGCCATGCTCACGACATTGAGCACCCTGCTGCGTACAAGGGTCAAGACCCCGGAGGCAGCCAAAGCCGCAAAGGACATCAGCCTTCGGAGAAAGCCCGTGTACCAAGGCGACCTTGATGATATTGAGATGTACTTCATGGCAACGGTCAAAGAAATTAAAAAGGGCATCGGGAGCCATTACGCCGAACAGGAAGCCATGAGCAAGAAAGTGGCAGAGAAGATGTTCACCGAATTGACCAAAGGGCAGGATGTGCAGCACCCAACGATCACGGCAGAGCAGTTGACGGATGCAATGTTGGACAGCGTTTCGGGCATGAAAGGAGCCACGCCGGAAGCACTGGAACAGCTGCGAAGCGGTCTGTTGGGAATCTTGCAGTCTGCCGCAGAGCAGGAAAACGCCCATGAAGCAGACGAATGAACGGCTTTGTGCGCTGGCACAGAAAGGGGATGCCACCGCACTGGACAGCCTGATCGAAAACAACAAGTCCTTTATTGGCAAGGTGGCAAATGACCTTTTCCGCAGCATGAATCTGGCACAGTCCGGCCTGAACCTTGACACGGACGATTTGAAACAGGCGGGCAATCTGGGCTTATGGAAAGCTGTGCCGAAGTTCGATGCAGCGCGCGGCATGAAGTTCCTGACCTATGCGGCTCCTGCCATCCGCAACGCCATGATGGACATGGTGCGGGATGCCTTTGCCGCTTTTGAGCAGCGGATGGTGACGGAGGACAAGGACGGCGTCTGCTACCAGCGCGTTTCGCTGGACGATGTTCTGCCGGGAGAGGAACAACTGCAGCGCATCGAAGCCATAGCCGACCCCTACGCCATGCAGCCGCAGAGCATTATGGAGGATCAGGAATCGCGCCGGGAACTGTACGATGGCCTGAAACGGTTGACCCAACGGGAGCAGACCTATCTGCTGTACCGCTATGGCTTTACTGATGGCAAGGAACATCCTTTGATTGGTACGGCGATATATTTCCACCTGACAAAAGGCCGCGCCCAAAAGACCGAGGAACAGGCTATGGATAACCTGTGGCTGGAATTGCCGTGGTGGTTTATCTGAGTGAAAAGAAAAATCGTGATTGTGCTACAAGTTTTCTGGAAATTTATGTGCAGCTATACGATTTTGAGGAATTTTGTAGACGGATGAAACAAAATAGGATTAAATCTAAGTATCTAAGGAATGTTGATTTCACGAAGCTGCTGATTACCGACTGTAGGATTTGAGGAGGATGCCGTTTTATGAAAATTACACGAGATAAAATGTTTTTTTCAAAAGATCTTATTCATACACTGGCATATGTCGGAATGTTCGTGGCGGCAATTATATCGGTTGGAGCGTGTAAGTCTGGTATTTGGGTGGCTGCGATATTAGCATGGATTGTAGCAGGTATAATTATCGGATTGGCGATTATTTCCGACTATAAAAAGGCAGAACTTTTGAAAAATGGAACAAGAATCATCGGAAAGGTTACAGCAACAAAACGAGTACATATAAAATTTCATATGAGTACCTACCACCTTGCCGATGAAGATGTAATCTATCCATATGTGGTACATTATCAGTATAAAGTTAAAGGTGAAACCTATAATGGAAAGTCGCAGTGGTTTTGGTTCAATCCATGTATTCCGAAAGGGGCACCAATAAAAATTCTAGTAGACCCAAAGAATCCGGCCCGAAGTACAGTTCTCAAACCAGAAAGCTAAAGATGGCTTTCAATCGAGGTAAAACAAAAAGTTTATCCTTATAGCGTGTTTATTTAAAAGAAGATTGCGATTGTGCTACAAATTTTCAGGAAGTTTATGTGCATCTATACGATTTTGAAAAATTTTGTGGACAAACGAAATAAATCAGGCTTAAATTTCGTTATCTAAACAAAAAAGCAAGGCGGGAAGGTTTGATGATTTGTAAAAAATGAGGGCATAAAAATAAAGTAGGCGTTTGATATTTCCAGCAATGTGGGCAGTAGTGAAAGAAGGTATAGAAAATGAAGAAAACTTTATATACATTTTTGGTTTGGAATTTTCTGTTGTTTGTAGCTGGTTTAAGTGATATTGTTTTTTATAGAAATCTTACATCGGTAGAAGGTATGACAATAAGCTGGACCCAGCCAGCGCTTGTAAGTATTACTTCATTTTTAATATTGCTTTCAATATATTATGGGATGCACCAGCTCCTTTTCGGGAAAAATTTTTATTTGAAACTGGAAATCAAGCAGGAAGACATAGATAAATTGCGAAATTCAATTTATGATTTTCTGAAAAAAGGCGAAATTGACCCCGAAAAATTGCAGCAACACTTGAAGTGTTTGATAATTGCTGAAGTTGTTTTGTGGGGTGGATTCATCGTTTACTTATTTATATCAAAGGGCTACTAATTTTCAATTCTAATAATGGGGTAAAGTGGTACGAATGAAAAAGATACAGAACTTTTTCTCGACGATTTTGCAAAAGCTGTGGAAAAGTTCGATAACTATCGTTTAGCATTAAAAACTACGGAAGCTTTACGCTGAAAGCTGTAACTTTAAGCAGACCGGAAAGCTTATAATGAGGGTAGAACAGAAATATGACCAACGAAGATACCACTGATTTTGACGAGCACTTCGCTAAAATTTCGTCCTATATTGTGGACACATTGCACGGCGTTCCACTTGAGATGACCGAGGATGAAAAAGAACAATTTCGCATACAGGTTATTTCAAATCA
>NZ_JAJEQL010000060.1:0-4245 GCF_020687345.1 Faecalibacterium butyricigenerans | reverse complement strand
GAAAATAGGTTCCGTTACAAGTTTTTCGATATTGTTCAATTTTCAAGGTCCTGTAGCGCCTCAGCCAAGCGGCTGACGACTTGATTATTTTACCACAGAAGTGGTTTTTTGTCAAGCTTTATTTTTTCGAAGTTTTTCGTTTCTTACCGAACTTGGAGCGTCTCAAAAGTCTCTCGCATTCCTGCCGGACTTTCTCGCGTCTATTGGTTCTTTTCGCTTTACTTCTAGCTGAGTCTCGGAAGTCATTCTTTTGTCTCAGCGCTTGGCGCTCAAGTATAATACCACATCACCGCCCACTTTGCAAGCCTTTTTTACAAGTTTTTTGCTCTTTTTTCGCCTTTGCACTTTTTTACCAATTTTTTGCGGCGTTTTGACCAACGCTTTGACATCCCTGCATCGGATACAAATATAGCAATTCAACTTTTTAATGCAACAGCAACAGCGTTGAATTGCATATCGCAAATATGCTGTTTGAATGTTGCACTAATTTCTTGTCTTGCGATAAAAGCATCCGCCGCCCTCATTGGGCAGCAGATGCTCTTCCTTATATAATATATAATAGTTATTTCTGGGCGCAGACCTGCTTGAGGTGCTCACTCAGTTTCATATTCTCGCTGTAGTCCACCGGCACTACGATGACGCTGGGCACATCCTGCCGGAACGCCTCTTCCAGCGTAGGGATCAGCTCATCCGCCTTTTCGACGCGATAGCCCTTACAGTGCATCGCCTCCGCCAACAGTTTAAAGTCGGGGTTGGAGAAGTCCACATAGCAGTGCTCCCCGCCGAACTGTTCCTGTTCCTTCCACTTGATCAGGCCGTAACTGGAATCCTCCCAGATGAGGGTCACGAAGGGCACCCTCTCCCGCACCGCCGTCTCCAGCTCCTGACTATTCATCATGAAGCCGCCATCGCCGCAGAGGGCCAGCACCTTCTTCTCCGGATAGAGCAGTTTGGCCGCGAATGCGCCCGGGATGGAGAAGCCCATGCTGGCGAAGCCGTTGGAGATGAGGCAGGTGTTCGGCTCGTAGCAGTCATAGTGGCGGGCGATCCACATCTTATGAGCACCCACATCGCTGACCAGAATATCGTCGCGGCCCATGACCTTCCGCACATCGGCAAGGATGCGGGCAGGCTTCATGGGGCAGCTGTCGTCTGCCGCCATCGCCTCATGCTCCGCCACCATCGTCTGGCGGAGGGCCAATGCAAACTCCGGCTCACCGGTGCGGTGGGCACAGCGAAGGATCTCATACAGGCTCTCCGAGATGTCGCCCACCACTTCCACGGCGGGCTGATACCGCTTGTTGACGTCGGCGGGGGCGCTGTCGATGTGCACGATGGTCATGTCCTCCCGCGCGCCCCACTTGGCCGGGGCACACTCCACGATGTCGTACCCGATGGCGATGACCACATCGGCGCGGTCGAAGAGCTGGTTGACGTGGTCCTTCTGCGGGATGCCGATGGTCCAGAGGCTGTATTTATCATCCATCGGGATGATGCCCTTGGCCATCATGGTATTGACCACCGGGATATGCAGCCGGTCGGCCAGCTCGGTGACGGCGGAAGCGGCATGGCCGCGCACCGCGCCCGCACCCGCGAGGATGACCGGGTTCTTTGCCTCGCTGATGATCTTTCCCGCCGCCGCAATGTGGGTCGGGTCGGCGTAGACATCGTGCATCTGCTGACGCTTGAGCGGTACGGCATCGGCGGGCATTTTGGCGATGTTCTGAGGCAGGTCGATGTGGGTCGCGCCCGGCTTGCCCTTCTCGGCGTGCTTGAAGGCCAGACGCACGATCTCGCCCACCGTGTCGGGGCGGATGATCTGCTTCGAACGCTTGGTGATCGGCTCAAACATGGCCGTCAGGTCGAGGTACTGGTGGCTGGTGAGCTGCATCCGGTCGGTGCCCACCTGTCCCGTGATGGCCACCAGCGGCGCGCCGTCCAGATAGGCGTCCGCCACGCCGGTGACTAGGTTGGTCGCGCCGGGGCCAAGGGTGGACAGGCAGACGCCGGCCCGGCCGGTCAGACGGCCATAGACATCGGCCATAAAGGCCGCGCCCTGCTCGTGGCGCACTGGGATGAAGCGGATCTTGCTGTTCCGGATGGCAAACATCAGGTCAAGCGTTTCCTCGCCCGGGATGCCGAACATCACATCAACGCCCTCGGCTTCCAGACAGTCCACCAGCACCTGCGCGGTCGTTTTCATTTCCTTCATTTTCTTTCCCTCCCAAACGAAAAAGGCAGCGCGGCCCTTTACGGGCCACACTGCCTTTGCTGCGCCTATTGTAAACGATTTTAAGCCGCCCCGCAAGTGGAATTTTCCACAAAAAACGACTCACATTCGGTTTTTGCTCCGGCAGGCTTGACAAGCGGCGGGGCAGGCCGTATGATGAAGGTACTTTTTGCAAAGCGAGGTCGTTATCATGTCCAGCATCACCATCCGCGGCTGCTGCATCGGCGCTGGCCGCCCCAAAGTCATCCTGCCCATCGTCGCTTCCACAGCGGACGGCATCCTCAGCGAGGCTGTGCGTCTGGCCGCACAGAAGGCCGACTGCATCGAATGGCGGGCCGACTGGTTTCCCGGGGCGCTGGACCCCGCCGCGCTGGGGCAGGTGTTGTCCGGACTGCGGGCCGCATTGGAAGAAAAGCTGCTCCTCGTGACCTTCCGCACCAAGGCTGAGGGCGGCGAAGCCGCGCTGACGCCCCAGCAGTACGCCAGTTTCTGCGAGGCCGTCTGTGCTAGCGGCTGCGCCGACCTGCTGGACATCGAATTTTTTCCGAACCGGGAGCATCTGTCAGCCCTCATCGAACAGGCACACCGGGCAGGCACAGCAGTGGTCTGCTCCAGCCACGATTTCCACAAGACGCCGCCCCGGACAGAGATGGTCGCCCGCCTGACCGCCATGCAGCAGGTCGGGGCCGACCTGCCTAAGCTGGCCGTGATGCCCTGCTCCCCCTCGGACGTCCTTGAACTGCTGGCCGCCACCGCCGAGATGGCAGAGCGCCACCCCGAAACGCCCGTCATCACCATGAGCATGGGAGCGCTGGGTGCCGTGAGCCGCCTGTGCGGCGAAGCCTTCGGCTCGGCCATGACCTTTGCCAACCCCGGGCAGGCCAGTGCGCCCGGGCAGGTAGCCTTGGATGTCGTAAATGAAGTCTTGGAGAGTCTGCGGCTCGCGTAACCCAGCGCGATTTGCAAGTATAGCAGTTTGCGCTTTTAATGCACAAGCAACATCCGCAAACTGCATATCGCAAATATGCTATTTTGATAGGCACTATTTTTGAAAATTGCGATAAAAAAGACAGCTGCGTTTTCCTGTTCCGCAGCTGTCTTCATTTTTACCCGCTCGTTCGAGCGAGTATTTCTATGACCGTATTATACAAAATATCCTTCCCGCCTGTCAATAGGGAAAAAGATTGCTTTCTGTCGGTTTTTGTGGTATCCTTGTTTGCAGGAAAGGCGCTGTTTCGTCAAACGCAGGCGGCTATGCTCCTCCCGGCTTTGCTACATCGTTCTTTGGAACGAAATGAGCATGGGAGGGCACTTTTTGAAGTTTTCCTCCCGATGCTCATCGAGTAAAGGGGGGATACCACATGACTCTTGCTGAAGTCTTTGCACTTCTGGCCTTCATCGTCAGTCTACTGGTGCTGTTGGTTCAGGTCGTGCATGTCACTTTTGACATTGCATGGCGGATTTCGCACGATAATGGCAATAACGACAAAAAGAAATGACCGCCCACAGCTTCCAACGGTGGCGGTCATTTCTTTTTGTGATGAGCATGGGAGGGCGCTTTTTGAAGTTTTCCTCCCGATGCACATCAAGTAAAAGGGGGATGCCACATGACTCTTGCTGAGGTCTTTGCACTTCTGGCCTTCATCGTCAGTTTACTGCTGACCATTGTGTGGACAACACCTTTCCTTATCTTTATTATAGACGTCAGCACGCAGATTGTCAAGCGAGGATTTCGCACGACATATAGCAGCAAAAAAGAAATGACCGCCCGTAGCGACCAAACTCCGGCGGTCATTTTTTCTTGTAAATCATGACATCGGAAGAGGAAGCTGACCATTGTGCGGACAGCGCCTTTCCTTATCTCCATTATAGACGTCAGCACGCGGATTGTCAAGCACCGAAAGGCATTGCTTTCTGTCGGTTTTTGTGGTATCCTTGTTTGCAGGAAAGGCGCTGTTCTGCAAGTGCAGCGGTCATGCTTCCCTCCTCGGTGTCATTGTTCGTGTCATCGTCAG